>NZ_JAGYWT010000326.1:0-2811 GCF_019279095.1 Microbacterium sp. BF1
CTACCACCGCCGGAGGCGCCAACTCCGCCTGGGCCGTTTGACGCCCATCGAGTTCGAGACCATCATGAACACGACCGCCGCACTGGCGGCGTGACTACAACCTGTCACCTATTCGTGCAGCAGTCCCTAGTGCCGCCCAAGGCCGGTTCAGAGCGTGAGGTGTTCGTGCCTGCCGAGCTGATCGACATGCTGCGAGGTGTGCGGGAGTGGACCCCTGACACGTTCGTGTTCCGTTCGGTCATGGGGCACCTGTACAACCGCAATAGCGCGGGGGAGGAATGGCGGCGGATCCGGTCAGCGGTCGGCTTCGATGATGAGGTCACCCCGCACACGTTCCGCCACACGTTCGCGTCCAACCTGATCGCGTCCGGCTGTGACGTGGTGACGGTACAGCGGGCGTTGGGACACTCTCAGCCGTCCATCACGCTCAACGTCTACAGCCACCTGTGGGCGTCAGCGGAGGACAAGACGCGGGCGGCGACGGCCACATTCATGGGTGAGGTTCTAGCTAGTGCGGACCCTGTGCGGACTCCGATCTAAAAACCCCTGTTCAGAAGGGGTGCTTACCGGTAGTTGATGAACTGCAGGTCCAGGTCGAGGTCGGCGCCCTTGAGCAGCGCGATGACCGACTGCAGGTCGTCGCGGCTCTTGGACTGCACGCGCAGCTCGTCGCCCTGGATCTGGCTCTTCACGCCCTTGGGGCCCTCGTCGCGGATGATCTTGTTGATCTTCTTCGCGTTCTCCGAGGAGATGCCGTCCTTGAGCGTCGAGACGATGCGGAACTCCTTGCCGCTGGCGAACGGGTCGCCCGACTCGAGGCTCTTCAGCGAGATGCCACGCTTGATGAGCTTGGACTGGAACACGTCGAGCACGGCCTTGGCCCGCTCCTCGGTGTTCGCGATGATCAGGATGCTCTCGCCGCTCCAGGCGATCGACGCACCCGTGCCCTTGAAGTCGTAGCGCTGCTCGATCTCCTTGCGGGCCTGGTTCAGGGCGTTCTCCGCCTCCTGGTGGTCGACCTTCGAGACGATGTCAAATGAGCTGTCAGCCATGGTTTCATCCTACTCAGGGGCTCAGGGCGTACACGTTGTCGGAGATCCGGGTGGCTCCGTCCGGCGTGGGGTGGTCGTCGGGGACCAGCACGAAGTGACCGGCCGGGCCGCTCATCTCCACGGGGCCGCGTTCGCCGCCACACGCCATGGTTCCCGCGGTCTCGTCCCGGTAGGCGAGCACGCAGACCGTTCCCTGGTCGACCCCGCGCAGCACCCACAGCGAGGTGCCGGAATGCTCGCCGACGAACCGCGCAGACGAGAGCTCGGCGCCGTCGCCGGAGACCTGCTCGATGAACGCGTCCGGCAACGCGTCCGCGGGTTCGACATCGCGCTCCAGCACCGCGTAGTCCGTGGTGAACGCGGTGCACCCGCTCAGTGCGGCCGCCGACAGCGCCAGCACGAGACCTGTCGTCATCCGGGCGATGCGGTGCGAACCGTGAGTCATTCCGGCAGTCTACGGGTCTCGCTTCCCCGTCTCATGGAAGCGTTTTCACATCCCAGCAGCGCTCCGTTCTCTATCACGGGTTGATATCAACGCCTTCTCTCATTGCAAACGCCGCTGATTTCGATGCATACTGTAAGCGCTTGCAGTCCTTGCAGGTGATCAGCACTGAGAGAGGCACACACCAATGAAGGTGAACAAGAGGGGCATCGTCGCCGCGGGCGCGATCGCCATCGTTTCGACTCTGACGCTTGCTGGCTGCTCCACGGGGACCAGCAGCGACGACACCTCCGGCTCCGACGACGGCGGGAAGCTGGTCGTGTGGGTCGACGCCGAGCGCGTCGACGCACTGCAGGGCGCTGCAGACGCCTACCAGGAGAAGACCGGCGTCAAGGTCGAGCTCACGGGCAAGTCGGTCGACGACATGAAGGACGACTTCATCCAGCAGGTTCCGACCGGCAAGGGCCCCGACATCGTCATGGGCGCGCACGACTGGCTGGGCGAGTTCTCCACGAACGGCGTCGTCGCACCCATCGAGCTCGGCGACAGCTCCGAGGACTACCTCCCGGTCGCGCTCCAGGCCGCCACGTATGACGGCACCGTCTACATGCTCCCGTACGCCGTCGAGAACATCGCGGTGCTGCGCAACGCCGACCTGGTTCCGGCCGCCGCGACCAGCTTCGACGACATGCTCTCGAAGGGCACCTTCGTCGTCGAGCAGGGTACCGAGGGCAACCCGTACCACCTCTACCCGTTCCAGACGGCGTTCGGCGCCCCGGTGTTCGGCACTGACGACACGGGCAGCTACGACTCCACCGACCTCCAGCTCGGCAGCGAGGGCGGCTTCGCGTTCGCGGACTGGCTGGGCGCACAGGGCGCTGCGGGTGTTCTGAACACCGACGTCGACGGCGAGATCGCCAAGCAGCAGTTCCTCGACGGCACCGCGGCCTTCTGGCTCACCGGTCCGTGGAACGTGGGCGCGGCAACCGACGCGGGCATCAACGTCGCGATCGACCCGATCCCGAGCCCGACCGGTGAGACCGCTTCGCCGTTCGCCGGCGTGAAGGGCTTCTTCGTGAGCTCGGAGTCGAAGAACAAGGTCGCCGCGAACGACTTCCTCGTCAACTACATCGGCACCGAAGATGTGCAGCTCGACCTGTTCAAGGCCGGCAACATCCTCCCCGCCCTGTAGTGCGTCGCGATGCCATCGCGCCGGAGGGACGGCGCGGGGTCGTTATCGTGTTGCCGCCCCGACGCAGAAAGGCCCGCCTCCCCCAGTTTCCTGGGAGAGGCGGGCCTCATTCCTGTGTGACAGCG
>NZ_JAGYWT010000327.1:0-2810 GCF_019279095.1 Microbacterium sp. BF1
CGCAGGCGGGGACCGATGCCTTTCTGCGCACGCTCGGCTGGCGCAAGGTCGCCGAGGCCGAGGTCGAGGCGATGGACGTCATCGCCTACCGTCGGCATGCGCATTGGCCGACGCTGGTGCGTCTGGCCCCCGCCGTCATCGCCGGCCTCCTGGTCGGATTCGCCTTCCTCGCGCTCGCCGGCGACGGCATCGTCCGCCGCGCGATCGGGGTGATCCTGCTGCTGATGATCGCGGTGACGCTGTGGCGCCGGTGGCGGCAGAGCAGGGCGGACGCCGCGGCTCCACCGTCCGGTGGCATCGTGCTCGCCGGTACCTACGGCACGCTCGGCGGCTTCACCACCATGGTCGCGAACGCCGGGGGGCCGGCCATGTCGATGTACTTCCTGGCCACACGCACCCCGGTGCAGGTGTTCCTCGGCACATCGGCATGGTTCTTCGCCATCATCAACGCGATCAAGGTGCCGTTCCTCGCGGGCCTCGGACTGTTCGAGACACCCGTGCTGCTGATGGATGCCGTCCTCGCCCCGCTCGTCGTCGCCGGTGCGCTCCTGGGCCTGTGGGTCGCGCGGAAGATGAATCAGCGGGTGTTCGACCGCATCGTGATCGTCCTCACGATCGTCGGCGCCGTGTACCTGCTGTTCTAGGGAGATCCCCCGCGTCTCAGTCGAGGAAGATGTCGGGGAAGAGCGCGTCGTCGGGGGTGCCGGGGATCGCGGCGTAGCCGGAGAAATCGGTGACGCCGTCGGCTTCGAGCACGTCCTCGACGATGAGCGTCTGCCCGGTGAACGACGCCGCGGGCTTGAGCAGCACGGCGTAGGCGGCATCGGCGTAGATGTCGGGCGTGCGGCTGGCGGCCATGACCTTGTCGCCCCCGAGGAGGTTCTGCACCGCAGCGGTCGCGATCGTGGTGCGCGGCCAGAGCGTGTTGGCGGCGATCCCGTCGCGCGCGAACTCGGCGGCGAGGCCGAGCGTGACCATGGTCATGCCGAACTTGGCGAGCGTGTACCCGGTGTGCGCGCCGAGCCACTTCGGGGTGGGGTTCAAGGGCGGCGACAGCGACAGGATGTGCGGGTTCTCGGCATCCTTCAGGATCGGCACCGCCGCTCGCGAGAGCATGAACGTTCCGCGCACGTTGACATCCTGCATCAGGTCGTACTTCTTGGCGTTCAGGTCGAGCGAACGCGACAGGTCGATCACGCTGGCGTTGTTGATCACGATGTCGATGCCGCCGAACTCACCCTGCGTCTTCATGACCGCCTCGGTGATGTCGTCGTCGTCGCGCACGTCGCCGACGATCGGCAGGGCCTGGCCACCCGCCGCGCGGATCTGCTCGGCGGCGGTGTGGATCGTGCCCTCGAGCTTCGGATGCGGGGTGTCGGTCTTCGCGAGCATCGCGATGTTCGCACCGTCTGCGGCAGCCCGCAGCGCGATCGCGAGGCCGATGCCGCGGCTGCCGCCCGACATCAGGATGGTCTTGCCTGCAAGGGACATGGGTTCTCCTGGGTTCTCGATCGCGAAGGGAAAGGCAGCCGCGGGGTCAGCGCGGCGCCATGCGGATGGCGCCGTCGAGGCGGATGGTCTCGCCGTTGAGATAGCCGTTCTCGACGATCTGCTGCACGAGCACGGCGTACTCGTCGGGGCGGCCGAGCCGCGACGGGAAGGGGACCTGCTGGCCCAGGGAGTCCTGAGCGGCCTGCGGGAGACCCATCAGCATCGGCGTCTCCATGATGCCGGGAGCGATCGTGCAGACCCGGATGCCGTAGCGGGCGAGCTCGCGCGCCACGGGGAGGGTCATGGCGTGCACGCCGCCCTTGGATGCGGAGTAGGCGGGCTGGCCGATCTGGCCGTCGAACGCGGCGACGCTCGCGGTGTTCACGATGACGCCGCGTTCCTCGTCGTGCAGCTCGTTCTTGGCGATCACGGCAGAGGCCTGCGAGATGACGTTGAACGTGCCGACGAGGTTGATGCGGATCACGCGCTCGAAGTCGGCGAGCACGGCGGGATTGCCCTCGCGGTCGAGCACCTTCGCGGGCGGCGCGATCCCTGCACAGTTCACGACGACGCGCAGCGGAGCCGCCGCCTGCGCGGCCGCGACGGCCGCCTGCACCTCATCGGCGTTCGTCACATCCGCCGCGACGAAGAGCCCGCCGAGCTCGTCCGCGATCTCGGCACCCTTCGACGAGGCGAGGTCGATGATCGTGACGTGCGCTCCCGCGGCGACCAGCCGACGCGCCGTGGCGAGTCCGAGCCCCGAGGCCCCACCGGTGATGAGTGCACCCTGTCCACTGATCTGCATCTGATGTTCTCCTTCGAACGTCGTCGTGCGACATGCATTGATGGAACGCAGTATCAGCCTACGTGGTTCTTGGTTTCACCACGACCGGGGGAACTGCATCGAGAGCGAGCCTACGACACCGCCTGGATCGATGGCAGGATCCCGCTCATCGTGGTCGGGCAGGATGGACGGATGAGCATCCCCTCCACCTCCGTCGACGTCCCGGTGCGGGTTCGCGAGCTCGCCCGCGGCGCCGCGCTCACACCGGTCTGGCTCAATGGGATCGGGGGGCTGACCTTCCGCACCGACGACGGCCGGTACATCAAGTGGGGGCCGCTCGACGACGAGGCGAACATGCGCGACGAAGCCGAGCGCATGAGGTGGGCGCGTACCTGGATCTCGGTGCCACCTGTTGTGGATCTTCGCCTGGCGAAGGAAGCGCTACGTCATCGAGTGGGATGACGGGGGGATCCGGATCATGGGTGCCGGGGTGGAGCGAGCGCTCCCCTGGGCCTCCATCGCTCGTGTGCTGATC
>NZ_JAGYWT010000328.1:0-2791 GCF_019279095.1 Microbacterium sp. BF1
TCACGGTGCCGGCGTCGGCGGGCGCGGTGAGCGCGATCCAGACGTGGCGGCCGCCCGAGGGGCCGGACTCGCAGACGAGATATGCGATCGCGAGCTCGTCGAGCCACCGGGTCAGTCGGTGAGCATCTTTCGCCGGGTTGCCGCCCTTGGCGTCCAGGTCGAAGCACAGGTACCGGAATCCGCCGGCGGTGTCGGTGAGGGGGAGGGCCCAGGGGCCGTCAGGGGCAGCGGTGCTGTCGGACGGGTAGGTGGCGGTGTAGCTGTTCGTGAAGTCGCCGTGCGCGTCGCGGACGTCGACGCGGACGCTGCGTCGACGCGTGAGCTGGGACAGCGACACGGTGAGATCCCAGGCAGACTCCGGTGTCCCCCAATCGGAGGACACCCCGCGGCGTGTCGCGTCTAAGACGGCCTGGAAATCTGCGTCAAGTGGCGTTATGATGGGGTCAACTCCTTTCGAGGTAGCGCATGACGAAGCCCCGGTACCCTCCGGTTCTTCATTTCTCGATCCGTGTCCGTCGCCAAACATCTACGGGTCGAAATACTTGGGAGAAACCCGCCGCACATGCGGCGGGTTCTTTCGTTAAGCGGCTGGCACGCGCAGCATCCCGTCTTTGAGTGGCCGTTCGGGGAACCAGGTGGGACGCCCATAGGCGTCGAGCGGAAGGTGCTCGACCATGAGGTCGAACAGCTCCGATGGGGAGATCTCGAGTTCCTGCGCGAGCGCTTCCCAGCGCTTCTTGCTGGTGAGCTCGACCTCGTAGCCAAGGTTGGTCGGCTGTACCATCGTCCCTCTGGGACGGCGGTAGGTCCGCCGCTTCTTTTCGTCAGCCATGCAGTCAGTTAACCCCAAGGTCAGGGTTAACACCGGCGCGACACTCCGGGCCTTCAACCCGTACTTGAAACCCGACACCTCAGTTACCGTCGTCGCTCGACAGAGCCTCACCAAGCAGGTACTTCGAGTACTCGCGAAGCTCGCGACGAATGGCTTCACGGTCAACCGTGTATCTGACTCGCTGTCCGTGCGGGTCAGCGCGCGCATCGGATACAAGGGTTCCCTCGGAGGCTAGATCTTGAACGTGGTTGAAGATCGTCTTGTACGACGCTCCGGTCAAGACTTTTGCAATCTCGCCCGTGGTCATGGGGGCGGGGCTCTGTGCCAACAGCCTCACGATCGACGCCCGGATGGGGTTCACACCAAACACTTTGACCGCCCTCAGTAGTTCAGGAGGCAACGGCTGTTCAGGGGATGCGTACCGGACCATTCGCCAAGTCTGCCGTAACCGTCACCGACGCTATCAGGGATTGCAGTTCAGTTACAACCTTGCAGAAAGACTGCAACCTAGCTCGATGGACGCTCGCCGAGGAGTTCGGTGTGCAGCGCAGTGAGGATCTGGCGGACGCGGGTCTCGTTGACGGTGTAGCGAAAGTTGCGGCCGGTGCCGCGCTTCTCGGGCGGCACATCGATGGTGACGACGTCGAGCTCGACGAGGGTACGCAGGACGCGGCCCAGAGATCCTCGGGGAGTGTCGGTGCCCGCGAGGATATCGGAGAGGTACGCACCGGGGTTCTCGCGTATGTATTCGACCACGCGGAGGTGTGCGCGGTTGCGCACCAGGTTGACGGCGTCGTCAAAGAGATCAGGGGTAGCAGGCATGCGGCTCAGCATCCTTTAGGGTGCGGGCGTGGCGGTCGGGTCGCCAGGGCCGGTTCGTCGAGGGAGGGCGTACAGGTAGGTGGTTTCGACTTTGTCTGCGACGATCCACGCCATCTCGGTGGTGATCCCGCTGGGTGCTATCGGGTCTAGCGGGAGTTCTCGGGTCGTGAACGGGGTCACCTGTGGCTGGTCATCGCTGACGTTGGTCCAGCTAGCTTGACGGCTAGCTGTCCCGTACACAATGGTGCCAGTGATTGCGGTGGGCGTGAGGTTGCCAAGCGGTTGAACACTCGGATTGGTGCCGTACCGGATCCAGACGTTGCCGTAGGTGAGGGTGGCCCCGTCGATCGCGTGCAGCGGCACGGAGTCACTGCGGATGCCGCTCGTGCGGGTTTCGGCCTGGGAGAGGGTTTCTCCCGTGGCGACGTCAACGGCCGCGACGATGCTCTGCTGCCCTTCGGTGCTCCACACGGCGATGAGGGTGTTGGCGTCAGCTGCAGAGACGTTACTGAGCTCGGTGGTCCCCTCGGGACGGGTGTACGGGGTCTCGGACACATCACCGTCGACGGTGATGGTGTAGATCGTGGTGTCGTCGACGGCGATCACGCCGGCGTCGGTCGTCATCACGGGGCGAGCAGTGACGGGAATGTCCTGTCGGGTGATGCCGTCAGCGGTGACGAAGCCCACGGTCTGATCGGGGAGAACGATCAGCGGTTCAGTGCCGAGGAAACTTACGTCGGCACCGCGGGGCAGGTCGTAGTCGACGGAGTCGACTGTGCTGTCTTCGACGTACAGAGGCCAGACGGTGAGGGCGTTGGAGCGCGAGGTCGCGAGGACCTCGTACCCGCCGATTGTGGTGGCCGCGAGCTGCGCGCCTCCACGGGGGGAGCCGTTGCCTTTCCAGACCGTCTTGCCGGTGTCAGGATCGAGCAACCGGAGATCTCCGGCTTCGGTTGTGATCGCGACCCGTCCGTCCGGGAGGAATGTGGGTTCGGTGTTGGAGCGGATCGGCACGGCCCACGCTGCCGTCTGTTCGTATCCGGGAGGTGCGAGGACGGCGAGCTGTTCTCCGACACCGGGCGGCGGCGCGATGGTGGCCGTCGGCGTCGGTGCAGGCCGCGTGAGCGCGATCGCGAC
>NZ_JAGYWT010000329.1:0-2791 GCF_019279095.1 Microbacterium sp. BF1
CTCTCGATCGTTCTGCTGGCACTGCTGGGCACCCTCACCAACGGCATCCTCGTGCTGGTGGAGAAGTACCTGCTCCGACGATGGGTGTGAGCGTGACGGAGGCCCGGCTGCACGAGACACGCGTCTATGGACGATCCAGACGCCGGCCACCGATGCCTGTGCTGCGCCGGCACGCACCGCTCCGGAATCGGCACGCTGACCCAGCAGCAGTCCGAGGCCGGTGACGACCATGGTCTTGCCCGCACCCGTCTCGCCGGTGATCGCGGTGAATCCAGGGCCGAGCGGCAACACGGCATCGGCGATGACGCCGAGTCCCTGCATCCGCATCTCCTCGATCATGACGTCTCCTCGATCACGACGATGCCCCCGGGGCTTGGCCACGCCATCCTTCGACGGGCAACTGGAACTTGCGCACGAGGCGATCGGTGAACGCCGTCGGATGCAGACGCGCGAGCCTCACCGGACGCGACGACCGACGCACCACGACGCGCGCGCCCGGCGGCAGATCGTGCGAGCGCCGGCCGTCGCACCACAGAATGCCCGAGCCGTCGGTGCGCTCGAGCATCTCGATCGCGACGGAGGCATCGGGACTGACGACGAGCGGCTTGGCGAACAGAGCGTGGGCGGACAACGGCACCACGGCGATCGCCTCGACGCTGGGCCAGATGACCGGGCCCCCGGCCGAGAAGTTGTAGGCGGTCGAGCCCGTGGGGGTGGACACGACCATGCCGTCGCAGCCGAAGCTCGACAGCGGTCGGCCGTCGATCTCGAGCACGACCTCGATCATCCGCTCACGGCTCGCCTTCTCGACGGTGGCCTCGTTGAGGGCCCAGGTCTCGTAGACCACGGTGCCGTCGGCATCCTTCACACGCACCGACAGCGCGAGTCGCTCCTCGACCTCGTAGTCACGGTCGATGACACGACGCACGGCCTTGTCCATGTCGTCGCGATCGATCTCGGCGAGGAAGCCGACGTGCCCCATGTTGATGCCGAGCACCGGTGCACCGCTGTCTCGCACGAGTTCCGCCGCACGCAGGATCGTCCCGTCACCACCCAGAACGATGGCCAGTTCGAGGTCGGACGGGTCGACGGAGACGCCGAGCACCTCGGTCTCGGCGAAGAACGGGTCGACGGCGACGAGGGCCTCGTGATCATCGGCGGCGAGGACGGGCCGTGCGTCCGCGTCTCTCAGCGCATCGATCACCCGGCGGGCGGCCTCGACGGTGTCCACACGGCCCGCGTGGGCGACGACCAGGATGCTGCGCTCGTTCATCGTCCTCCTGCCAGTCGGTTGATGCTGTCCAGCCATTCTGTCGGATTGCTTCCCCGGCCCGGCGCGAGATGCACGAGATACTCGGCGTTGCCGTGCGTTCCGAGGATCGGGGAGGGAAGGATGCCGAGCATTCCGAGCCCTGCGTCCCAGGCGCTCCAGACCGTTCGCGACACCGCATCCGCGCGCGTGGCGGGATCCGTGACCAGTCCCCCGCGGACGGCGGTGCGCCCGACCTCGAACTGGGGCTTCACGAGCAGCAGGATGTCGGATTCCGCTGTGCCCACGGCGGCGACGGCGGGGAGGACGAGTTCGAGGGAGATGAACGAGAGGTCTCCGACGATGAGGTCGGGCGCCTCAGCCTCTCCCGTGGCAGCAGTGAGGTTCTCACGAGTCATGTGGCGCACGTTGTAGCCCTCGACGGCCACCACTCCCGGGTCGGCGGCGATGGTCGGGGCGAGCTGCCCGTGCCCGACGTCGACGGCCAGAACTCTGCGTGCTCCGCGTTCCCGCAGCACCTGGGTGAAGCCCCCGGTGGATGCGCCCATGTCGAGCGCGAGACGCCCCTGGACCGGGATCGCGAAGCCGTCGAGTCCGGCGATGAGCTTGTGGGCGGCGCGCCCGACGTAGTGGTCGGCCCCGGCGATCGTGATCTCCGCCGCGTCGTCGACAGCGGTGGACGCCTTCACGACGGGGCGGCCGTCCACGCTCACGAGTCCCTCGGAGATGAGGGTGGCCGCGTGGCTGCGCGAACGGGCGAGTCCTCGGGCGGCGAGGGCGGCGTCGAGTCGCGTCATCGGGATCCCGAAGTCTCCCGCTGCTCGAGCTTCGCGCCGCTGTCGAGGCGACGTGAAAGCTCGTCGTGGAGGGCTGAGTACGCATCGGCTCGCGCCGGAAGCGGCTGGCCCTCGATCAGGCGCAGTCGACTCCACAGACCATCGGTCGGCGCGCTCGTCGTCTCATCGCTCACGGTTCTACTGTACGCGGCGCCTCCGACGCCGGAGGGAGCCACGCGAGCCGCCTCAGGGGCGATGGAACGGATCGTCATACAGGCGCTCGGGTACCCGCAGCACGAACACCGGGGTCCCGGATGCCCAGATGGCGGCGGCACCCGCGCGCAGCAGATCGATCTGCTCGCCCGACTCCGCGACGATCTCGACATCCGCTCCCGAGACGCGCACGGCGGCACCGTTCACGTGGAACACACCGCCCTGCTCGATCACCTCGGGATAAGGAGCATGGAGCTCACGGAGGTCGCCGAGGATGTAGGTGGGACGCGAACCCTCCGGTGCGGCCAGCACATGCTTCGGACGATCGATGCCCGTGAGCACCAGCACCGAGTCGATACCGACACGACTCGCTCCCATGATGTCGGTGTCGAGACGGTCCCCGATGAAGAGCGCCTTCTTCGCGCCGAAGCGCGCGAGGGCCTCACGGAAGATCGGCTCCTCCGGCTTCCCCGCGACCGTCGCGAGCCTGCCGATGGCCGTGTGCACGGCCGAGACGAGCGTCCCGTTGCCC
>NZ_JAGYWT010000033.1:0-10862 GCF_019279095.1 Microbacterium sp. BF1
GTCGAGGGTCAGGTGCGAGGGATCGCACGGATGGTCGACGAAGACAAGTACTGCATTGACATCCTCACCCAAGTTTCTGCGGCGACGAGAGCGCTCGAAACGGTGGCGTTGTCGCTGCTGGGCGATCGCTTCGTTGGCCTCGCGGACCTTCTCCGCCGCAACCTCGCCACCCTCAGCGCTGGCCTCGGCAACGCAATGACTCAGATGATCGCCCATGCCCGCCGAGGGCGCAGACCCCGTCAAGGGAGGAACCCTCACCTACCTCGAGCACCAGGCGTACACGAACCTGTACCCGCCCCAGGCCGGCTTCTACCCGAACGGCGGCATCGTGAACAACATCGCGGCCCGTCTCACCTGGCAGAACCCGGACACGCTCGAGATCGAGCCGTGGATCGCCTCCGACTGGACGATGAACGATGACGCCACCGAGTACACGTTCGACCTCAACCCCGACGTCACGTTCTCCGACGGCACGGTGCTCGATGCCGCGGCCGTGAAGAAGAACTTCGACACCTACGGCCTGGGCGACGCGGAGCGGGGCCTCACGGTCTCGGAGGCGATCAACAACTACGCCAGCAGCGAGGTCGTCGACGAGGACACCGTGACGTTCCGCTTCTCGGCGCCGTCGCCCGGGTTCCTGCAGGCGACCTCCACCATCAACTCGGGTCTGCTGTCGCCGGAGACCCTCGACGGCACGATCGAGGACTTCGGCGCGGGCAACGCCGCCGAGATCATCGGATCCGGACCCTTCACGGTCACGGGCGAGAAGCTCGGCACCGAGTACACGCTCACCGCCCGCGACGACTACGACTGGGGTCCCGACAGCGTCGACAACGACGGCCGCCCCTACCTCGACGCCGTGCACGTGCTGATCACCCCCGAGGACTCGGTGCGCATCGGCTCGCTGCTGGCAGGCCAGGCCGACTACGTCCGCTACGTGCAGGCGTTCGACGAGGACCGCGTCGAGAGCGCCGGCTTCACGCTCTACGCCCCGCAGACCCGCGGCGTGAACAACTCCATCGCGCTGCGGCCCGAGAATCCGCTGCTCACCGACATCCGCGTCCGACAGGCCCTCATCGCCGCGGTGAACGCCCAGGAGGTCGTCGACACCCTCTTCACGGAGAACTACCCGGTGGCGACCTCGGTGCTGTCGTCCCAGGCGCTCGGCTACAAGGACGAGTCGGAGCACTACGCGTACGACCCGAAGAAGGCGGAGAAGCTGCTCGACGAGGCCGGATGGACGCCCGGCGCCGACGGCATCCGCGAGAAGGACGTCGAAACCGAGACGCACATACGAGACCTCGCGTCCGGTCAG
This sequence comes from Microbacterium sp. BF1, assembly GCF_019279095.1. NCBI lineage: Bacteria > Bacillati > Actinomycetota > Actinomycetes > Micrococcales > Microbacteriaceae > Microbacterium > Microbacterium sp. BF1. Next base: position 1,316 of record NZ_JAGYWT010000033.1, read on the forward strand.
CTCGGAGAAGGTCGCAGCGAGGTCGGAGTACGTCCAGGCGACGTCGCCCGCCAGCTCGTACACCTCGCCGATGTGCCCGTCTTCGAGCGCCACTGCGGCCGCAGCCTCGGCGAAGTCCCTGCGGCTCGCCGAGGCGACACGTCCGTCCCCGGCACCGGCGGCGAGCACGCCCGTCTCGGCGGAGGGGGTGAGGTCGGCGACGTAGTTCTCGGTGTACCAGTTGTTGCGGAGGATCACCGCGGGCACACCTGCGGCGGCGATGAGCTCTTCCGTCGCCTTGTGCTCCGGTGCCAGGATCAGGTCGCTCGTGGTGGCCTTCGGCACACTCGTGTAGACGAGCTTCGAGACGCCGGCGGCCTTCGCCGCATCGATGACCGCGCGGTGCTGGGCGACGCGCTGACCGACCTCGGAGCCGGAGACCAGCACGACGGTGTCGATACCCTCGACGGCGGTCGCGACCGAGGCGGCGTCGGTGTAGTCGAGGTGCACGACACGCACGCCCAGATCGGCGGCCTTGGCCGTGTTGCGAGCTCCGGCGACGATCGACTGCGGGTCGGTGCCGCGCTCGAGGAGGCCGGCGATGATGAGACGGCCGAGGTTGCCGGTCGCACCGGTGACGAGGATGGTCATGAGGGTCCTTTCGTAAGCGACATCCTCGACAACCCGAGAGCGGGCATCCCGCATTCCATCCAGCGGGTACCCACTTTGAAGTAAGGTACCCACATGACGGTTAGTTTCGCGCAGATAAAGGAATCCACTCCGTTCGTCTTCGATCAGAACTGCGGCACGCGCGTCATCCTCGATCACATCATGAGCAAGTGGGGCGTTCTCGTGCTCTCCTGCCTGTCCGACGGCACCCACCGCTGGGGCGCGCTGCGACGGGAAGTCGAGGGCATCAGCGAGAAGATGCTCGCCTCCACCCTGCGTACGCTCGCCGAAGACGGATTGGTGCACCGGGAATCCCTCCCGACCGTGCCGCCCCACGTGGAGTACAGCCTGACCCCGCTCGGGCGTGACCTGATGGAGAGGATGCTGCCGTTGATGGAGTGGGTGGCCGAGCACGCTGACGGCATGCTCGAAAGGCCCTGATTCCACGGATTCCGTCGTGAAGGTCCATTCCGCGCTTCGGATTCAGGCGGTCGAAGAAACCCGTTGACGCGATAACCGCGGTGGCTCTACTGTTCTGACATGCCAGCAACGACGCCGATTCATCTGGAACGACCCGACGGCAAGGGTCTGGCTGCGGGAACACTGGGGCTCTGGGGCTCGACCGTCATCGGTCTCGCCTCGACGGCGCCGGTCTACTCGCTCGTCGCGACGCTCGGCTTCGTGGTGCTCGCTGTGGGCGCCCAGGCGCCGATCGCCTTCATCATCGCCTTCGTCCCGATGCTCCTGATCGCCTTCGCCTATCGCGAGCTCAACAACGTGGTCCCCGACTGCGGGACGACCTTCACCTGGGGGACCAAGGCCTTCGGCCCGTGGGCCGGCTGGATGGGCGGCTGGGGTGTGGCTGTGGCCGGCATGGTCGTGCTCGCCAACCTGGCCCAGATCGCCTCGGTCTACTTCTGGTCGCTGATCGGGCAGGACCTGGAGAACAACGACTGGCGGGTCGTCGTGGTGGCCGTGCTCTTCATCGCGGCCATGACCTGGGTCAGCTGGCGCGGGGTCGAGATCGGCGAGCGCATCCAGAACATCCTGCTCGGCATCCAGTACCTCGCGCTCGCGATCTTCGTCGTCACCGCGCTCTGGCAGTTCTTCGCCGGCACCGCACCCAATCCGACCCCGTTCGACTGGGAGTGGATGAACCCGTTCGCGTTCACCGACTGGTCGGGGTTCACCGAGGCCATCCTGCTCGCACTCTTCATCTACTGGGGATGGGACACCTGCCTCGCCCTGAACGAGGAGACGAAGGACCCGAAGCGCATTCCGGGCCGCGCAGCGCTCCTGACGACCGTGATCCTGCTGTTCACCTACGTCGCCGTGACCATCGCGGCCATGATGTACGCCGGTCTCGGAGAAGACGGCACGGGCCTGGGCAACGAGGCGAACGCCGACGACTTCTTCCTGGCGATCAAGGACGGGCTGCTGGGACCGTTCGGCTGGGTGCTGGTGGTCTCGGTGATCATCTCGGCGATCTCGTCGACCCAGACCACGATCCTCCCCACCGCTCGCGGCACGCTCGCGATGGGTGTGTACCGCGCTCTGCCCGCCCGGTTCAAGGAGGTGCACCCGACCTACAAGACCCCGTCGTTCTCGACCATCGTGATGGGCGTGGTCGCGTCGCTCTACTACGTCGGGATGACGCTGATCAGCGACAACATCCTGCAGGACTCGATCCTCTCGCTGGGGCTCGCGATCGCGTTCTACTACGCCATCACCGGGTTCGCCTGCGTCTGGTACTTCCGCAAGGATCTGACCTCCTCCGCCCGCGAGTTCTTCTTCAAGGGCCTGTTCCCGCTGCTGGGCGGGCTCATGCTGGCCTGGGCGTTCATCCAGTCGGCGATCGACATGTGGGACGTCGACTACGGCTATACGGTCCTGTTCGGCATCGGCGGTACGTTCGTGATCGGCGTCGGCTCGCTGGCCTTCGGCCTGGTGCTGATGTTCCTCTGGTACCTGTTCCCTCGATCGAAGCGGTTCTTCCGCGGTGAGAGCCTGAACCGGGAGACCCAGGTGATGGTGCCGGACGAGCCCGCCGTGACGATCCGTTCCATCGACGGAGGCATCTGAGGATGCCGGTCGCGACGGCAGATCTCTACGACGAGCTCGAAGAGGGGATCCAGTCGCTCTCGCTGCAGCTGCGCTCGTTCGGCGGACGGTCGGCATTCGACGGTCCGATCCGCACCGTCCGCTGTTTCGAAGACAACGCGCTCGTGAAGTCCGTGCTGGCGACACCCGGTGCGGGCGCCGTGCTCATCGTCGACGGTGCAGGCTCGCTCGAGACGGCGCTCATGGGCGACCTGATCGCGGCGTCAGCGGTGGCGAACGGCTGGGCGGGTGTCGTGATCAACGGGGCGATCCGCGACCGCGTCGCGATCGATGCGCTCGACCTCGGCGTCAAGGCGCTGGGCACCAATCCGCGCAAGAGCGCCAAGCTCGGTGCGGGCGAGCTCGACGTCACGCTCGTGATCGCTGGAGTGGTGTTCCGACCCGGGGCGCATCTCTACAGCGATGAGGACGGCATCCTGGTCGAGCGCTGAGGGTCGCCCGGTGGTACCGGGCGCTTGTCCTAGGCTTGCTGCGTGCGCATCCGTCTCGACATCGCCTACGACGGCACCCACTTCCGCGGGTGGGCGAAGCAGCCGGCTCTCCGCACGGTGCAGGGGACGCTGGAAGCGGCGCTCGCGCGCATCGTCGGCTCCGACGTGCAGTTCGTGGTGGCCGGCCGCACCGACGCCGGAGTGCATGCGAGCGGGCAGGTCGCGCACGTCGACCTCGACGAGAAGCAGTGGTCGCGCATCGAAGCGAGGCAGGGGCGTGCACCGCTGGAACCAGCCGAGACCATCGCCGGGCGCATGCGGGGAGTGCTCGGCGCCTACTCCGATGTCACCGTGACCCGCACGTCGATCGCTCCTGAGGGGTTCGACGCGCGGTTCTCCGCCGTCTGGCGACGCTACCGTTACCGTCTCGCCGATGGGCAGGCGGGCTACGATCCGCTGCGCCGCCACGACACGACCGTCGTCCGCGGTCGCCTCGACGAACGCGCGATGGATGCCGCGGCGAGGACACTGATCGGACTGCACGACTTCGCGGCGTACTGCAAGCCGCGTGAGGAGGCGACGACCATCCGCACCCTGCTCGACTACCGCTGGGAGCGCGATGCCGACGGCGTGCTCGTCGCCGAGGTCAAGGCCGATGCGTTCTGTCACAGCATGGTGCGCGCGCTCGTGGGCGCCTGCGTGGCCGTGGGCGAGGGGCGCCTCGACGTCGACGACCTCGTGGTGCTGCGCGATGCGCTCACCCGGACCAGCGAGTTCAAGGTGCTGGCCGCTCGCGGCTTGATCCTCACCGAGGTCGGCTACCCCGCAGACGAGCTGCTCTCGTCCCGTGCCACTCAGACCCGCGCCCGTCGCGATGGAGCGAGCGGCTGAGATGACGGCGCCGCCCGGCAGCGTCGCAGACATCGTGATGTGCGCGTGCTCTCGGTCCGGGCGTTCTCGGAATCCGCTGGGGATACGACGACGATCCGGAGCCGGGGCACAGCAGGGGCGAGTAGCGTGGAACGGTCATGAAGGTCATCTCGTACAACCTCCAGAAGCACCGGGCCGCCGGCGAACTCGCGGCGCTGGTGCGCGAGCACGATCCCGACATCCTCTGCCTGCAGGAGTGCGACGTGCCCGAGCTGCCGGCGCAGATCGGCGATCTCGTGCTCGCGGACGCCACCCAGGGCAACCGCCTCGGACTCGCGCTCTTCTATCGCGCGAGCACGTTCCGCCTGCAGGCGATCCGCATGCTCGGCCTCAAGAAGTCGCTGCACGACCGCATCGCGAAACCGGCGCACGAGCGCGTGCTCGGTGCGCGGCTGAGCGACATCGACGACCGCCAGGATTTCATCGTCGCCTCGTTCCACGCAGCACCGCTGACCGCGTTGAACTCCCTGCGACGCCACCAGATCCGTGCCGCGCTCACCGACCTCGCGGCACTCGGCGAAGGTCTGCCCCAGCTGATGGTGGGGGACTACAACTACCCGATCTTCAAGGAGAACCTCGGCCAGGCCGTGCGCGACCACGGGTACGCGCTCTCTCTCAGCGACGACCACACCTACACGCGCTACCGCGTCTTCCGCGGGCACTACGACTTCGCCACCTCCACGGGGTTCGAGATCGAGCGCATCACGACCCTGCCGCAGGGGGCGAGCGATCACCGGCCGATCCTCGTGACGGTCAAGCCCGACTGAGCCCGTGGTTTGGGCATACGGCTCGGCGTGGCGTATGATTTCTCTTTGGTGCCTTTCCCCGCTCGCGGAGAAGGGGCATCGTCCGAACGTGAGCCCTCCACTGGCGTGTTCCTCCCTGTCGGGAAGAACCACCCCGGAGTGGGATTCACGAACTTCTCCGTTCGACACAAGAAAGCAGCACTATCGTGACGCGCACTTACACCCCCAAGGCTGGCGAAGTCCAGCGCGATTGGGTCGTCATCGACGCCACCGACGTCGTTCTCGGCCGTCTGGCCTCGCACGCCGCTACGCTCCTGCGTGGCAAGCACAAGCCGACCTTCGCCAACCACATCGACTCGGGTGACTTCGTCATCATCGTGAACGCGGAGAAGGTTGCGCTCACCGGTCAGAAGCTCCAGAAGAAGATGGCCTACCGCCACTCCGGTTACCCGGGCGGCCTGAAGTCGGTCACCTACGCCGAGCTCCTCGAGAAGAACCCGGTCCGCGCTGTCGAGAAGGCCATCCGTGGCATGCTCCCCAAGAACAGCATCGGCCGCCAGCAGCTGTCCAAGCTCAAGGTGTACGTCGGTGCCGAGCACCCGCACGCCGCGCAGCAGCCGACGCCGTACACCCTCGACCAGGTCGCCCAGTAAGCGCCGTAAGACTTAAAGGACATACTCGTGGCTGACATCCAGGATACCACCGAAACCCCCCAGAACTTCTCGACGTCGACTCCCGAGACCGACGTGGTCGAGGCGGCTCCCCGCCCCGTCCTCAGCGTCCCGGGTGCCGCTGTCGGCCGTCGCAAGCAGGCCATCGCCCGCGTGCGCATCGTCCCCGGCTCGGGAACGATCACGGTCAACGGCCGCACGATCGAGGACTACTTCCCGAACAAGCTGCACCAGCAGCTGATCAACGACCCGTTCACCGTGCTGAACCTCGCCGGTGCATACGACGTCATCGCGCGCATCTCCGGCGGCGGCCCCTCGGGCCAGGCCGGTGCGCTTCGCCTCGGCATCGCCCGTTCGCTGAACGGCATCGACGAGGAGAACAACCGCCCGACCCTGAAGAAGGCCGGCTTCCTCTCGCGCGACGCCCGCGTCAAGGAGCGCAAGAAGGCTGGACTCAAGAAGGCCCGTAAGGCGCCTCAGTACTCGAAGCGTTAAGGTCAACTGCTCCGATGCCGATCTTTGGCACGGACGGTGTGCGAGGACTCGCCAATGGCATCCTCACCGCCGACCTGGCGCTCACCCTGGCCCAGGCGACTGCTGTCGTCCTGGGCCAGGGCCGTACTGCGGAGGCTCGCAAGGCCGAAGGCAAGCGACTCACCGCAGTGGTCGCCCGAGACCCCCGGGTCTCCGGACACTTCATCGCCGCGGCCGTCGCCGCAGGTCTCGCCTCCTCCGGAGTCGACGTGCTCGAGGCGGGAGTCATTCCGACGCCCGCGCTCGCATTCCTCGTCGCCGACCGTGACGCCGACTTCGGCGTGATGATCTCGGCGTCGCACAATGCTGCGCCCGACAACGGGATCAAGATCTTCGCCCGCGGAGGCCGCAAGCTTCCCGACGTGGTCGAGCAGCGCATCGAAGAGGCCATGGCCGGCGACAAGCTGCGCCCGACGGGTGCCGGAGTCGGTCGCATCGATCGGTTCTCCGACGCCGAGGACCGCTACGTGGTGCACCTGCTCGGATCGCTCCCGAACCGCCTGGACGGCATCCACGTGGTGCTCGACTGCGCCCACGGCGCGGCATCCGGCGTCTCACCGGAGACGTTCCGCGACGCCGGCGCCGAGGTGACCGTCATCGGGGCAGACCCCGACGGCTGGAACATCAACGACGGTGTCGGCTCGACCCACCTCGACAACCTCGCCGAGGCCGTCGTGCGTCTGGGCGCCGACATCGGCATCGCTCACGACGGCGACGCCGACCGGTGCCTCGCGGTGGATGCCGAGGGAAACCACATCGACGGTGACCAGATCATGGCCATCCTCGCGGTGTCCATGAAGGAGCGCGGTCACCTCACCGACGACACCCTCGTCGCGACGGTGATGAGCAACCTCGGTCTGCATGTCGCGATGCGCGAGCACGGGATCACCGTCCGACAGACCGCTGTCGGAGACCGCTACGTGCTCGAGGACATGAACGAGGGCGGCTACGCGCTCGGCGGCGAGCAGTCCGGTCACGTCATCATGAGCGAGTACGCCACCACGGGTGACGGAATCCTCACAGGCCTGCACCTGGTGGCCGAGATGGCGCGGCAGAAGAAGTCGATCGCCGAGCTCGCATCGGTGATGACCATCTACCCGCAGGTTCTCATCAACGTGCGCGATGTCGACAAGGACCGCGTCTCCGACGACGAGGTCGTGCAGCAGGCCGTTCGTACCTGTACCAGGGCGAGGAGCTCGGGCTGCCCGAAGCCATGGAGATCCCGGACGAGTACCGTCAGGACCCGACCTGGTTCCGCACGAACGGCGAGCGCTACGGACGCGACGGATGCCGCGTGCCGCTGCCCTGGGAGGCGGAGGCTCCGGCGTTCGGCTTCAACGACACCGGTCTCTCGTGGCTCCCGCAGCCCGCCGACTGGTCGACCTACGCCCGCGACGTCGAGGAGGTCGACCCCTCGTCGACGCTCGCGCTGTACAAGCGTCTGCTGGCCGCTCGTCGTGAGCACGGCTTCGGCAGCGGCTCCCTGGTCTGGGAAGACGCCGGTCCCGACGCGGTGGCCTTCCGCCGCGGTGACGTGCACGTGGTCGCGAACCTCGGCACCGCGCCGATCGACCTGCCGGCCGATGCCCTCGTGATCCTGCAGAGCCAGCCGTTCGAAGGCGCATCGATCCCGGTCGACACCGCCGTCTGGTACACCACCGCAATCCAGGCCTGACAGGCCCTTCCGGTCGCGATTCCTGCCGCTCACTCCCCCGTGAGACGACAGGAATCGCGACCGGAGCACTTTTCGAGAAGGAACACATGGCCAGCATCGATGAGGTCGCCCGGCTCGCCGGAGTCTCCACCGCGACCGTCTCGCGCGCACTGAGCGGACGCGGCCATGTGTCCGAGTCCGCGAAGGAGAGGGTGCAGGCCGCGGCGCAGTCGCTCGGCTACGTCGTCTCGTCGCGCGCTTCGAGCCTGGCCTCCGGTCGCACCCGCAACGTCGGCGTGATCGTCCCCTTCCTCGACCGGTGGTTCTTCAGCACGGTGCTCTCCGGCGTCTCCGCCGCTCTCATGCGCGCGGGCTACGACATCACGCTGTACAACATCACCGCCGACAAGGACGTGCGCCGCCACGTGTTCGACACGTTCCTGCGTCGACAGCGCGTGGATGCCGTGATCGCGGTGTCGATCGAGCTCGACGAGGACGAGACGCAGCACCTGCTCGACCTCGGGCTTCCCGTGATCGCGATCGGCGGTCCGAACCCGAAGCTCGACACCCTCACGGTCGACGACGTCGCGGTCGCGCAGCTGGCGACCGAGCACCTGATCAGCCTCGGCCACACCGACATCGCGCACATCGGGGCGAACCCCGAGTTCGACATCGACTTCCACATCCCGACCAACCGCCGCCTGGGCTTCGAGAAGGCTCTGGCGAAGGCCGCCCTCCCCCTGAACCATGCCTTCCTCGAACCAGCCGACTTCACGGTCGAGGGCGGATACCGGGCGGCCAAGCAGCTGCTCGGACGCCCGGGACCCCGCCCGACCGCGGTGTTCGCGGCGTCGGATGAGATGGCCATCGGCGCCCTGCTCGCGGCTCGCGACCTCGGCTTCAGCGTGCCGGAGGAGCTGTCGATCGTCGGCATCGACGGGCACGAGCTCGGCGAGTTCTTCCGCCTGACCACGGTCGATCAGTTCCCGCTCGGACAGGGAGAGCGGGCAGCGGATGCGGTGCTTGCGAAGCTCGCCACCCCGGATGCCGTGCACATCCCCTCGGCGCTGCCCTACGAGCTGAACGTGCGCGGGACGACCGCGCGCCTGCTCTAGCCGCGAAGCAGGGTGGCGTCGCGCCAGGTGCGATAGCCGCCGTCGAGGTTGCGCGCGTCGACACTGTGCTGCCGGAGGATCCGGGTGGCGATGTGCCCGCGCAGTCCGACCTGGCAGTGGACCACGACGGGCCCGTCCGGCAGTTCGTCCCGCCGATCCCTGAGCTCATCGACCGGCACGTTGAGGGCACCGGGAATCGCCCCGGCCGCGAACTCCGCGGGCGAGCGCACGTCGATCAAGGTGGCTCCCGCCGTCTGCGCGGCCTCGAGCTCATGCCACTGGATCGTCGGAGTGGTGCCGGTGCGGGTGTTCTCCGCGACGTAGCCGAGGATGTTCACCGCATCCTTCGCCGAGCCGAACTGCGGCGCGTAGGCGAGCTCGAGATGCGCGAGCTCGGCCGCGGGCATGCCGGCCTGCATGGCCGTCGCCACCACGTCGATCCGCTTGTCCACACCGTCCCGCCCGACGATCTGCGCCCCGAGGATGGCGTCGGATCCAGGGTCGGCGAGCAGCTTCATCGACAGCGTCTCGGCACCGGGGTAGTACCCCGCATGGGATCCGGGGTGCACGTGCACGACGTAGAACTCGCGCCCCGCCGCCCGGAGCTGCCGTTCACTCCACCCCACCTTCGCCGCGGCGATCCCGAACACGCGGACGATCCCGGTGCCGAGTGCGGGTCGCACCGTCTCGGTCCGCC
>NZ_JAGYWT010000330.1:0-2788 GCF_019279095.1 Microbacterium sp. BF1
CGAGAGTGACCTCCGGATCACGACTCTCCGCAACGCGGATCACATCGTCGCGGAACTCCTTGGGAAACGGCTTGGGCATGATGACATCCTTCCAGGCCAGCCATCTCGGCTAGCCACGCTAGATGTCGCCTGTTCCTGCATCAGACCCAAGGTTTAGTTCGAGAACCGGAACTCGACCACGTCGCCGCAGCTAACAACCTCAGCGGACACTGGTCCGCGAGTCGCTGGCCTGATCGCGAGATAACCAGCGGCGAAGCACGTCGATCCACTCGTCGAAGGCGTCGAGGTGCGCATCATGGCTGCCGCCAGAGAGATCGACTCTGACCGTCTCGGGCCTGCGCCGGATCAGCTCGCCCTTGTCGGCATCGCTGAACATCCCGTGCTTGGTGAAAATCGCGAGCGTTGGAACCTGCAGAGCTTCCCACTCGTCCCAGCGCGGTTCATGCACAGCCTCGATCGTGCGTTGCATGACCGCGGCGTCGAAACGCGGGACGAGCCCATCATCCGTCGACTGGAGATCCGCTACCCAGGCATCAACGATCGCGTCATCACCGAGGAACTCGCTGGCAGCGGCCTCGTCCCGGAACGGAACCGGCCAGGACGCGAAGTACGCGCCGAGACCAGCAGCCTCGCGCGGATCGTCACTCCCCGACACATGACCTTCGAGCATCACGAGCCCGTCGGCCAGGTCTGGGCGCGCTGCTGCTGCGAGAAAAGCAGTGTGGGCTCCCATCGACTGCCCGACGAGCGTCGCTCGACTCCCTGGGGCGAGCTCCTCGATCGCCGCCACGACGTCGCCGACGAAGGCGTCGCGGGATACATCATCGGGAAGCCGCGTGCTCGCACCGTGCCCTCGCTGGTCCACGAGCAGGACCCGATGGTCCTGCAACGCTCGCGCCGTGCGCAGCAACTCCCGTGAGCTCCCGGCAAGCCCGTGCAGCAGCACGACGACAGGGCCGTCGCCGCCGAGGTCGGTGACCGCGATGCAGACGCCTCCGGGGCGTTGCACGACGCAGCTGGTCACGCGACCTGTAGCGGCGCGATCGCCGCGATCTGCTCACCTGCTGCGTCCTCGGCGCGGTCGAGCTCATAGTGGCTCTGCAGGTTGATCCAGAACTCGGCCGACGTGCCGAAGTACCTCGCGAGCCGCAGCGCCGTGTCTGCGGTGATCCCCCGCTTGCCGTGCACGATCTCGTTGATCCGCCGGGGTGGGACGCCGATCGACACGGCGAGCTTGTTCTGTGTGATGCCGAAGCCCTCGATGAAGTCCTCCATGAGGACCTCACCTGGGTGGATCGGCTCGATCCTGTCAGTGGTAGTCAACGATCTCCACCTCCTCCGGTCCGGCGTCCGTCCACACGAAGCAGATCCGCCACTGGTCGTTGATTCTGATGCTGTGCTGTCCGGCTCGATCGCCTCTCAGCGCTTCGAGCCTGTTGCCTGGTGGGATGCGGAGGTCGTCGAGCACCTCCGCTGAGCCCACCTGGCGCAATTTCCGCAACGCGACTCGGTGGATCCTCGGATCGATCGAGCGCACGCGTTCACGACGCCACAGCCGTTCGGTGTCCTTGTTGCCGAACGATCTGATCACGCGACCAGTCTATAACGAAGTCCGTCATTAACGCTATACGTTAAACCGGAACTCCACCGAGTTCCCGCACATACCAACCTCACGCGCGAGGAGGCAACCGGCCGGAATCCCGAGAGGGCGAACTTGCGTAAAGCGAGCTATACATGTCAAGCTAGCTTCACATGTCAAACAAGCTTCACACAGGAGAGTTCATGAACACCGAGTCACACAACGACAGCCGCACACGTTGGGGCCGTGTCAACTTCGCCGGAGGGCATGTCCCCGCGATGGCGGTTGCGATCCCTGCGGGATTGATCCTGGCCATCGGAGTCGGCGCACTGACGCTCTTGACCAAAGTCGCCCCGGGCGATCAGGCTCTGGTCATCGCCGGCGTATTCGCCCTCGTGATGTCGTGGGGTTTCATCGGCCTCATCTGGATACTGGTAGTGGATCGCTCGACTCTGCGGGGCGCAATCGACAACCCGGATGAGTCGATCGAGTCGAAGTGGCTCGACTCCGCGATGGCGGGCGCGCTCCGAGACACGATCACGTTGACCGGAGTCACCCTCGCGGCTCTCGCCATTACCGGCTTCGATCTCGATGTCATGTGGGCCCTCATTGGAGTGATCGGGATCGCCTTCTTCAGCACCGTTGTGCGCTATCTCATGGCGAAGAAGCGTGGCTGATGATGAAGAATTCCCTTCAGGAACGCCGACTGGACCGCGGCTGGTCACAACAGCACCTCGCCGACGAGCTCGGAGTCTCCCGCCAGACCGTCATCTCCATCGAGCGTGGACGCTTCGACCCGTCATTGCCGCTAGCCTTCCGTCTGGCAGCGGTCTTCGACTGCAGGATCGATGAACTCTTCGATCCCCAAACCGAAGACCCTCATCCGAGTTGACACCCAGCATGCGGCCTAGGCGATGGCAAGGTTGAAGCGGAACGCGACTATACGTTGAAACGAAACTCCACCGAGTTCCGGTGCTTTCGGAACCTTTAGTGCTAAGGCTGTTCCATGGCTAACAAATGCAGTCTGACCTGGGTCTTTAGTGCGAGGAGTAACTACGCAGAGGGAGACCTGCGCCAGTTGGTGAATCGGCCTGACTTTCGTTCCGTTCTTCAAGCAAGGATGGAACACGATGAACAGGAAGTATTCGCCGGAGATGCGTGAGCGGGCGTTGCGGATGCTCGCGGAGACGCGACCGTCGCACCCGAACA
>NZ_JAGYWT010000331.1:0-2767 GCF_019279095.1 Microbacterium sp. BF1
TCTTCCGGTGTGGTTCCCGCCGACGACTTCGGCACCGCCATCTCCCAGGTCGGATTCGCCGCGTCGCGTGACGATGTGACCCCCGTGCTCACCGGTGTGCAGCTCGAAGTCTCCGGACACAACCTCATGATCTGTCTCCTCCTCGACGGACTGTTGCGTGTCCTCAGCGTCGCGGAGCTTCCGATCAGGAGACTTTGCCCGATCTATGCCTTGTCTATGCGCGAGGACGCGACCGGGGGACGGAGCACCAGCACGACCACGATGCCGACGAGCACCAGGGCGGTGAGCGTGACCGGGATCGGCAGGACCGGATCGAGCAGCACCAGCACCGCACCTGAGGGCACCACCGTGTTCACGACACGGTCGGCGTTCTCACGGATGGCGATCCACCAGACGGCGAGGAGGAAGATCGCGATCGGGATCGTGACGGTGAGTGATGCCGCGATGCTCGACAGGTGGCTCTTCCCGGTCAGGACGTCGAGCTCCACTTCGATCCCGGCGGAGAAGGCGGCGGCCGCCCCGAACACGAAGTAGTGCGTGTAGCCGTAGCGGAGCGAGCGTCCGAAGCTCGTGATGGCGCGCTGGTGCGGCGGCCAGAAGATCCACCACAGCGACGCCGTGACCACGAGGGTGAGCACCGAGATGGCGATCAGCGGCCCGAGGCTCTCGACCTTGTCGAGGGCGTCGATGATCGCGTTGGCGGAGGCGAGCAGGCTCTCTCCGAGCACGATGAGCGTGAACAGCCCGTAGCGCTCGGTGATGTGGTGTGGATGCCACTCGCCCGCGCACTGGGCGTGCACCCGCTCGAAATCGCCCGTCTCACGTCCAAGTACGCCGCGGCCGACGACGAGGGGCTGGAACCCACCATCGGCACGGATCCAGCCGAGCTGGGACGACGTCTCCGGCTGCTGGAGTCCTCACCGCGAACAGCTGGGCCGCAGTTCGATGTCGCCGTCCTGATCGACCTCGCGGCGGAACGAGAGATCGATCTGACTGTGGAGGATTGGTCGCAGTTGCGCACGGGCGCGGGAGGCGCGGAGGTGCCCGTTCGGGTGCTCTACGCCGTAGCGGAGTACACGGGTGTGGCCGTCGGCTACCTGACGGATCTTGACGACAAGGGGCTGACCTCGACCGACACCCGCGCAACTTCGAACCGCTCGCCGTGTTCCTGCGCTGGGCGTCGCAGAGCGGCGCGGCCGATCGCATCCATCCGGTCCCTTCCCCCTACGCCGACCCCTACACCGCCTACCCGATCGACACCTACCGGGCATGGATGCGCCGGTTCGCCACCGACGAGACGATCCGGCTGCGGACCCGCATCTGCGGGCTGATCGCCGGGATCACCGGCAGACCCACCACAACGATCGCCGCGCTCACCACCGCCAGCATCATCGATGACGGCGACCAGATGCGTCTCCGACTCGGACTCACCCCTGTCCAACTGCCACCGCCGTTGCCGGCGCTGATCAGGCTGCAGCTCGCAGCACCACGGCGATGGGACACGGCATCGACCTGGCTGTTCCCCTCGAAACTACGCGCCGGCGCACACGTCCACGCCAGCCGCTTCGCCGCCGACCTGCAGAATCTCACCTGCCGCGTCGTCGGACTGCGCGGCGCAGCACTCCTCAACCTCGCCGCGACGATGCCCGTTGGCCCGCTCTGCGACCTCACCGGCATGTCACCGAACGTCGCGGCGCGCTGGCAGCTCGTCGCCGCATCCGCCTACGCGCAATACCCCGCGATGCGAATGTGAGCCTGGACAATATCCGGGTAGCCGCCGCGAGAGGCTCTACAGCAGACCGATCAGGACGCCGCCAGCGGCACCGACGAGCACCACGACCCAGGGAGGCAACTTCCAGGACACCAGGAGCACGAAGCAGATCACGGCGAGACAGAACGATCCGGCGTCGGTGACGGCGGTTGTGAACACGGGTGAGTAGAGCGCGGCGGCGAGGATGCCGACAACGGCTGCGCTTGCGCCGCGCATGACGGCTTGCGCCCAAGCGTGTCGGCGGAAGGTGTTCCAGAACGGCAGCACTCCGAGCAGCAGCAGGAAGCCGGGCAGGAACACTGCGATGAGGGCGATGAGTGCGCCCCAGATTCCGCCGGGGCCGGTGTCGGCGATCGCGCCGAGGTATCCGGCGAAGGTGAACAGCGGGCCGGGGACGGCTTGGGCGACGCCGTATCCGGCGAGGAACTGGGCGTTGGTGACCCATCCCGGGTCGACGACCCCTGCCTGCAGCAGCGGGAGCACCACGTGTCCGCCGCCGAACACCAGTGCGCCCGCGCGATAGAACGCGTCGAACAACGCCACACCGCCCAGACCGGTCGCTGCAGCGATGATCGGGGCGCCGATCAGCAGCGCGGCAAACACGGCCAGGCTGGTGATGCCCGCGGAACGTCGGACCGGGAAGTGGAGCATGTCGGGCCGGTCTTCCACGGCGGCGCGGCAGAAGATCAGTCCACCGAGCGCGCCGATGAGGATTGCGGCGATCTGCCCGACCGATCCGACCATCAGCATGGTGGTGAGCAGGGCGATCACGGCGATGCCTGCGCGGGGCCGGTCGGGGGTGAGGGTTCTCGCCATGCCCCAGACCGCTTGGGCAACGATCGCGACGGCGACGATCTTCAGCCCCGTAAGCAGACCTTCGCCGATCGGGCCGGCGAACCAGGACGCGCCATAGGCGAAGGCGACCATCAGCGCCGCGGACGGCAGCGTGAAGCCGACGAACGCGGCGATCGCGCCCCATCCGCCGGCGCGCAGCAG
>NZ_JAGYWT010000332.1:0-2754 GCF_019279095.1 Microbacterium sp. BF1
GCCAGCTCGCCGGCGACAAGGTCACGGTCCGCACCGCCGGATCCGCCCCTGCGGCCGAGGTCCGCTCGGCGATCGTGACCGCGTTGGACGAGATCGGCATCACCCTCGGCAACGAGTTCCCCAAGCCACTCACCGACGAGACCGTCAAGGCGGCGGACGTCGTGGTCACGATGGGCTGCGGCGACGCCTGCCCGGTCTATCCCGGACGCCGCTACCTCGACTGGGATCTCGACGACCCGGTCGGCAAGCCGCTCAGCGTGATCCGTGAGATCCGCGACGACATCGACCAGCGCGTCCGCGGTCTGCTTGCCGAACTCATTGGCGCATCCGTCACGTAATCCATAGATGATGGTCTATGCTTTCTGGTGAGAGGAAGCGAGACCCGTCATGAATGAGAAGCCCACCGTCCTGTTCGTCTGCGTCCATAACGCCGGCCGCTCGCAGATGGCCGCCGGCTACCTGCAGTCCTTCGCCGGAGATCGGGTCGAGGTGCTCTCGGCGGGGTCCGCACCGAAGGACCAGATCAATCCGGTCGCCGTCGACGCGATGGCCGAAGAGGGCATCGACATCGCCGGCGGCACCCCGAAGCTGCTCACCGTCGACGCCGTCCACGAGTCCGACGTCGTGATCACGATGGGCTGCGGCGACGCCTGCCCGATCTTCCCCGGCAAGCGTTACGAGGACTGGGAACTCGACGACCCCGCAGGTCAGGGCATCGACGCGGTCCGGCCCATCCGCGACGAGATCCGCGCCCGCGTCGAGACCCTGATCGCCGAGCTGCTCCCCGCCGGGCGGGCGGCATGAACGCGCATCGCGGCCAGGACGGGCTCCTCTCGCCGGATTTGGTGCTGCACCGCGCCGCCGAACGGCTCGCACACCAGTTCACCGGGACGGTCAACGAGGAGACCGTCGAGCGGGTCGTGTTCGAGTCCTACACCGCCCTGGCCCGCACCGCCGCCGTCACCACCCACCTACCCACAGTCGCGGAGAAGTTCGCCCGCGACCGGCTCACGGCCGCGAGCTGACCGACGAAGAGATCGTCTCGATCCTGCGCAACTGGACGGGTGGCGACCTGGGGTCGATCGCCCTCTGCACGGGCGTGATTCTGACCTACCTCGCCGACCACTCGCACGTGCAAGCCCGGCTGCGCTCCGGAGTGTCCGATCGGGAGTTCAACGCGATCCTCGATGAGATCCTGCGAATTGATGATCCCTTCGTGGCTAACCGACGCATCACCACCGAGCCCGTCACGGTCGGCGGCCGTGAGCTTCCGGCTTCTCGAACGCCTCTTCCCTCAAATCACACGGGTGCTCAAAATCAACCAACTCGAGACCATCACCGACGACGTCATCGAAGCGGCCGCCAGCATCCTCGTCATCGGCAACTAACGCCACCAAGCGATCACAGAAAACCGCCAACTAGCGATCAGATCCACAATCGCGAGCCGCCTCGAACGCCGTCTCGTCGCCATGGGGATAACGACGATCGCGGACCTGGCGGCCGCGGATCCTGTTCAGATCCGCAAGGCGTTCAATGTCGTCGTGATGAGAATCGCGCTCGAGCTGCGCGGCATCCCATCCATCACCGCGGAGGAGGACCGCACCGGGAAGAAGGAGCAGCTGATCGTGTCGCGGTCGTTCTCGGAGAAGATCACCTCACGCGCTGGCACGGGAGATCTCGGGGAGGATCGACTCGACCACGGCTGTGGCCACGGTGGCCGGGTCGTGGCCCACGAGCCCCAGCAGCACCGCCCTGTCGGTGTTGTGCCCGCGTCCGGTGGCGCCCAGGGAACCCAGCAGGTCCACGGTCAGCCGGTGGATGTGGGGAGAACCCAGGTCGGCGAGTTCGGCTGCGAAGGCCAGACCCGCCCGCATGGGGCCCACCGCGTGGGAGGAGGAGGGACCGATGCCGATGCGGAAGAGGTCGAAGACCGACAGGGGGTGCGGCGCGTCCGCGGCTGCGACCTGACCCGCGACGAGGGCGGCCGGGGTGGGTTGGTCGGCACCGTGGTGCTCAGGGGTCTGCCGGTGGAGGGGCGCGGGATGCAGATCCATGGCCACCATTGTGTCCCTCCCCGGGACTCAGTGACGGGGGCGGTGGGGGCGGCGCAGCCGTGCAGAGCGGATCAGGGCGCACGGGGCCCGGGTCCTTGACGCGGCCGTGAGGAATGGGGCTCCGGCGGATCAGGATGCGTGGGGGTCCAGGAGTTCCTTCAACACGGTGGCCTCGGAGATGTCGGAGCGTTTCGCGGCGGTGAGCAGCGTGAGGGGACCGGCTGCTGCCCGTTGCCGCAGGTCCGCGAGCGCGTCGGCATGGTCGGGACCACGGAGCTCCTCCAGGTAGCGGCGGCGGAACTCCGGGTACTTCGCCGGATCGTGGGCGTACCACCGACGCAACTCGGGTGAGGGGGCGACCTGTTTGCACCACTCGTCCAGATGGGCGCGCACCTTGCTCATGCCGCGCGGCCACAGACGGTCCACCAGGACACGGTCCCCGTCAGCGGGGTCGGGGTCCTCGTAGATCCTGCGCACCCGGACCTGCGGCCGCTCCACGGCCTGGTCAACCTCTTCGGGTCCCCCCTGTTCCGACACGTCCCTCCCCCTCCTTCTCCCGCCGAAGTCCGTCCTCGGGTCTGATGCAGGAACAGGTGACTGTTCTGGTCAGGCCGCGAGGGCCAGTTCTTCGTTCATGATGGTCTCGAACTCGACCGGCGTCAATCGACCCAGGCGGACCTGTCGACGTCGCCGGTGGTAG
>NZ_JAGYWT010000333.1:0-2753 GCF_019279095.1 Microbacterium sp. BF1
GTCCTGGCGGCCAGTGCCGCCAAGTGCCGTCGTGGAGGTGCGCCTCAACTACGGCTCGACCGGACGCCCCGAGCATCGATACGCCGCCCGCACCTGAGCGGCCGACGCGTGAGAGCGTTCGTCAGGAGTCGGAGCCGACCGCGGCGAGCCGTGCTTCCTCGTCGGCGGTGATGGCGCTCTCGATCAGCGGATCGAGTGCTCCATCCATCACCTGATCGAGGTTGTAGGCCTTGAACCCGGTGCGGTGATCCGCGATCCGGTTCTCAGGGAAGTTGTACGTGCGGATGCGCTCCGAGCGGTCCATGCCCCGGATCTGCGATCGGCGGGCGTCGGATGCCGCAGCGTCGAGTTCCTCCTGCTGACGCGCGAGCAGTCGGGCACGCAGCACGCGCATGCCCGCCTCGCGGTTCTGCAGCTGAGACTTCTCGTTCTGCATCGAGACGACGATGCCCGTCGGCACGTGCGTGATCCGCACCGCGGAGTCCGTCGTGTTCACGGACTGCCCACCGGGACCGGAGGAGCGGAACACGTCGATCTTGAGATCGTTCTGGTCGATGTGGATCTCCTCCGGCTCATCGACCTCGGGAAAGACGAGCACGCCGGTGGTCGACGTGTGGATGCGCCCCTGCGACTCGGTCGCCGGCACACGCTGCACGCGATGCACGCCGCCCTCGTACTTCAGGTGCGCCCAGACGCCCTGAGCGGGATCGGACGACGAGCCCTTGATCGCGACCTGGACATCCTTGTAGCCGCCGAGGTCGGACTCGTTGCGTTCGAGCAGCTCCGTCTTCCAGCCCTTGGAGGCCGCGTACTGGATGTACATGCGCAGGAGATCCGCGGCGAACAGCGCGGACTCCGCACCGCCCTCCCCCGCCTTGATCTCCATGATCACGTCGCGGGCGTCGTCCGGGTCACGCGGGATCAGCAGACGCCGCAGACGCTCCTGCGAGGCCTGCAGCTCCTCCTCCATCGCCGGGATCTCCGCGGCGATCGACTCGTCCTCGCGAGCGAACTCACGAGCGGTCTCCAGATCGTCGGTCGCAGCGACCCACGCTTCGTAGGCGGCGACGATGCGCGACAGCTCGGCGTAGCGGCGGTTGACGCGCTTCGCTCGGGCGGCGTCGGCGTGCACCGCCGGGTCGGAGAGTTCCTCCTGCACCCGGCGATGCTCGTCGATCAGAGTCTGGACGGACTCGAACACGGCTCAGCCGCTCAGCGGATGTTGTTGTCGTGCCCGTGCGCGCCCGAGGGGAGCGTAGGGATCGACTTCTGCATCTGCACGAGGAACTCGACGTTGGAGTTGGTCTCCTTGAGCTTGCCGAGCACGACCTCGAGGGCCTGCTGCTGGTCGAGGCCGGCGAGGGCGCGACGCAGCTTCCACGTGATCTTGACCTCGTCGGCCGAGAGCAGCATCTCTTCGCGGCGGGTGCTCGACGCGTTGACGTCGACGGCCGGGAAGATGCGCTTGTCGGCGAGCGAGCGCGACAGGCGCAGCTCGCTATTGCCGGTGCCCTTGAACTCCTCGAAGATGACCTCGTCCATCTTGGAACCGGTCTCGACGAGCGCGGTGGCGAGGATGGTGAGCGATCCACCGTTCTCGATGTTGCGCGCGGCACCGAAGAAGCGCTTGGGCGGGTACAGCGCCGAGGCGTCGACGCCACCGGTCAGCACACGACCCGAGGCCGGGGCGGCGAGGTTGTACGCGCGCCCGAGGCGGGTGATCGAGTCGAGCAGCACGACGACGTCGCGGCCCAGCTCGACCAGGCGCTTGGCGCGCTCGATCGCGAGCTCGGCGACCGTGGTGTGGTCCTCAGCGGGGCGATCGAAGGTCGAGGCGATGACCTCTCCCTTCACCGTGCGCTCCATGTCGGTGACCTCTTCGGGGCGCTCGTCGACGAGCACGACCATGAGGTGGACCTCGGGGTTGTTCTGCGCGATCGCGTTCGCGATCTGCTGCAGCACGATGGTCTTGCCCGCCTTGGGCGGCGCGACGATGAGGCCGCGCTGGCCCTTGCCGATCGGGGCTACCAGGTCGATGATGCGCTGGGTCAGCTTCTCGGGGGCCGTCTCCAGACGCAGACGCTCCTGCGGGTAGAGCGGCGTGAGCTTGCCGAACTCCACGCGGGTGGCGGCGTCGTCGACCGAGAGGCCGTTGATCGAGTCGACCTTGACCAGCGCGTTGTACTTCTGGCGACCCTGCTGCTCGCCCTCGCGGGGCTGCTTGATCGAGCCGACGACGGCGTCGCCCTTGCGCAGGTTGTACTTCTTCACCTGTCCGAGGGACACGTACACGTCGCTGGGTCCGGCGAGGTAGCCGGTCGTGCGGACGAAAGCGTAGTTGTCGAGCACATCGAGGATACCGGCGATCGGGATCAGGACGTCGTCCTCGCCGATCTCGGTGTCGAACTCGTCGGTCGGGGTGCCGCTGCGGCGCTTGTTGCGCTGACGGTTGCGGTTGTTGCCGCCGGCCTGGTCATCGTCAGCCGCCGGCTGCGCCTGCTGCTGCTGCTGTTCCTGCGCGACGCCGTTCTGCCCGCGTCCGCGATTGCGGCTACGGCTGCGGTTGCGGCCGCGACCACCCTGCTCCTCGCCACCATCGGAGGAGTCGGAGTCGTTGTTCTGCGAGGTCTCCGCGGGAGCGGCTTCGGAGGCGGACTCCGCTGCCTGCTCCGCGGCGGGTGCCTCGGCATCGGCGGCCGGCTTCTGCGCACCGCGGCGTCCACGCCCGGTCGTCTTGGTGGCGGGCTCGGCAG
>NZ_JAGYWT010000334.1:0-2750 GCF_019279095.1 Microbacterium sp. BF1
GGGCCGTCAGCGCCAAGCTCACCCGCAGCAGGTCCGAGATCCCCGAAGCCACCGTCTGGGTCGACGTCGACGCCACGGCCCTGTGGGACCTGCGCGGGCAGATGGCCCCCGAGGGCGGGAAGGCGCCGTCCCTGACCGCACTCCTCGCCCGCTTCGTGCTGCTCGCGCTGGAGGACCATCCTCTGCTGGCGTCGCGGCTCAGCGAGAGCGGAGACGAGATCATCTCCTTCGACGGCGTGAACCTCGGGATCGCCGCGGATACGGAACGGGGGCTCCTGGTGCCGGTGCTCCCCCGCGCCCACGAGCTCACTGTGGCACAGCTCGACACGGTGCTGCGCGAACTCACCGTCACGGCGCGCTCCGGCACGATGCCGCCGGAGCGCCTGCGCGGGTCGACCTTCACGCTCAACAACTACGGAGGTCTGGGCGTCGACGGCTCGGCCGCGATCATCAACCACCCCGATGTGGCGATCCTCGGCATCGGTCGGATCATCGAGCGTCCGTGGGTGGTCGACGGGGCTATCGTGGCACGCCGGATCGTCCAGGTCTCGCTCGCGTTCGACCACCGCGTGTGTGACGGCGGCTACGCTGCCGGCTTCCTGCGGCGGGTGACCGAACTCATCGAGCACCCACTGCGAGCGTTCGGGAGGGTCTGACCGAAAGCGCGGGTTCTCGATTCCGACGGCGCCTATGCGCTACGCTCGGCAATTACTGACCGACCATTCGGTCATGAATAGCCGGGGCGCCTCGTCGCCCTCCCCTCCCGGAATCGCAGAACAATGGAGTTCGCATGACGTCAGCAGTCTCCGACCGCGCCTCGTCCGCACGGATGCCCGCCGAAGAACGGCGGGTGCTCGCCGGCACCCTCGTGGGCACCTCGATCGAGTGGTACGACTTCTTCATCTACGCCCAGGCCGCGGGATTGGTGCTCGCACCGCTGTTCCTGGCCCCGATCGCCCAGGAGAGCCCCGGCTTCGCCCAGGTCCTCTCGTTCGCGACCATCGGCATCTCCTTCCTCTTCCGCCCCCTCGGCGCGATCGTCGCTGGCCACCTCGGCGACAAGCTCGGGCGCAAGAAGATGCTCGTGCTCACCCTCATCATGATGGGGCTGTCCACGTCGCTCATCGGCATCCTCCCGACCTACGCCGCGATCGGCGTCGCCGCGCCCATCCTGCTGATCCTGCTCCGCATCGTGCAGGGATTCTCCGCGGGCGGAGAGTGGGGCGGAGCCGCACTGATGGCGGTCGAGCACGCGCCGAGCAACCGACGAGGACTCTTCGGCGCGTTCCCGCAGATCGGCGTCCCGGTCGGCATGATCCTCGCCACCTCGACCCTGTGGGTGCTCACCAGCTCGATGTCGCCGGAGGCCTTCCTCGAGTGGGGCTGGCGCATCCCGTTCCTGCTCTCGATCGTGCTCATCGCGGTCGGCTACGTGATCCGCCGCGCCGTCGACGAGAGCCCGGTCTTCGAGGATCTGCGACGTCGCCGCAAGGAGGCATCCGCTCCGCTGAGCCGCCTGTTCCGCCAGAACACCAAGCAGGTGGTCCTGACCGCCATCATCTTCATCGCCAACAACGCGGCGGGCTACCTGCTCATCGCGTTCTTCGCGACCTACGCCGTCGCGACGCTCGGCATGGAGCGTCCTCCGGTTCTGCTGGCGACGACGCTCGCCTCGTTCGGATGGCTCATCTTCACCCTCTGGGGAGGACACCTCTCCGATCGACTCGGTCGCATCCGCACCTTCCAGATCGGGTACGTCGCACTCGCCCTGTGGGCGGTGCCGATGTGGTTCCTGATCGATACCGCGAACATCCTCTGGTACTTCGTGGCGTTGTTCGTGATGACGTTCGCGCTCGGTCTCTCCTACGGGCCCCAGGCCGCGCTCTACGCCGAGATGTTCCCCGCGAACGTGCGCTACTCGGGAGTATCCATCGGCTACGCCCTCGGCGCGATCCTCGGCGGGGCGTTCGCACCGATGATCGCCGAAGCCCTGATGAACCAGTTCCACGCGGCCTGGACGATCGGCGTCTACATCGCGGTCGCCGCGGTGATCTCGCTCATCGGGGTCTCCCTCGTCAAGGAGACCAAGGGCGTCGATCTGCTCACGTGACCCTCGGGCCGACCACCCGGGATCGCAGCGATCCCTGAGTCTGTGACATAATTACCGGACGATCGGTCAGTAATTCGGATCGATCGTCCGGACACGGGCCACCCGTCGAGACAACGCAGTCAGGAGTTCCGCATGACCGAGGCATACCTCGTGGGAGGCGTACGCACCCCGGTCGGACGCTACGGTGGCGCGCTCGCCTCCGTCCGCCCGGACGACCTCGCATCGATCGTCGTGCGCGAAGCGGCGCTGCGCGCCGGAATCGACCCGCTGCAGGTCGAGATCGACGAGGTCATCCTCGGTGCCGCCAACCAGGCGGGCGAGGACAACCGCAACGTCGCCAGGATGGCGGTGCTGCTCGCGGGGCTTCCCGACAGCGTCCCCGGAATCACGGTCAACCGGCTCTGCGCCTCGGGGATGTCCGCCGTCACGATGGCGGCGCAGGCCGTCCGCGCCGGCGACGCCGATGTGATCCTCGCCGGCGGCGTCGAGTCGATGACCCGCGCGCCCTGGGTGCAGGCCAAGCCGGAGAAGGCCTGGGCGAAGCCCGGAGCCGCGTTCGACACCTCGATCGGCTGGCGCTTCCCGAATCCGCGCCTTCTGGCGCGCGAGAAGGCGACGTTCTCGATGCCGGAGACGGCGG
>NZ_JAGYWT010000335.1:0-2749 GCF_019279095.1 Microbacterium sp. BF1
CGCGAGCAACCATCTCGTCACGCCGGTGCTGGCGTGGTGGAGGTCGCCCTCGCGGGTCGTGGCGGTCGACCATGCCGAGACGGTCGAGGTGTTCCGCGTGCCCGTCGCGCAGCTGCTCGACCCGGAGACCCGGTTCACATCGACCATCACACGGATGGGGCACACGTTCCGCGGCCCGGCGTTCGACGTCGACGGCACGATCGTCTGGGGCTTCACCGCGATGGTGCTCGACGCGCTCTTCGACGCGGCCGGTTGGACCGTGCCGTGGGACGCCACCGTGGAGCGGAGCGTCGACCTCTGAGCCGGACCGAAATCCGGAGCGCCACCCTCGGTAGTCTGGACGGGTGAAGATTCTCGATCGGCTCGTCGGGACGATATGCCGCCCGGATCGCCGCCACCTGGTTCGGATGGATGCAGGCCGTCGCCGAGAAGCCGGACGCGGCGGCGTCGACAGCCTCGTGTCGGAGCCCGTCTGCATCCTCGAGGTCGATGTGCACCGCGTCGATCGCGGCCTTGCCGTGCGCCCCGGATTCGAGGAGAACGCGAGCGCGGGCGTAGCGGGCGATGTCGCGATAGCCGCCGTCCGCGTGCCGTGACGAGGTCCCTCCGAGTGAGGCCACGAGATCCTCGGCGCCCCACATCATGGCCGAGACCCGCGGGTGTGCGGCGATGCGGTCGGCCGCGTGGATACCGCGCGCCGTCTCACAGAGGGCGATCAGCGAGTATCGCTCATCGAAAGCCGCCAGGCTCTCCACGTCCTCCGTCTTCGCCACCATCACCGTACGGAAGTCGGTCTGCGCCAGAGCCGCGAGGTCGGCTGCGAAGGCACCGCTGTCTGGTGCGTTCACGCGGACGATCACACGGTTCGGGTCGAGGTCGGCCGCGATCACATTGCGCCGCGCGGCATCCTTCGCATCCGGAAGCACCGCATCCTCGAGATCGAGGATGATCGCATCAGCCCGCTCGGATGCCTTCTGGAAGCGCTCAGGACGATCGGCAGG
The DNA here is from genome assembly GCF_019279095.1 of Microbacterium sp. BF1. NCBI lineage: Bacteria > Bacillati > Actinomycetota > Actinomycetes > Micrococcales > Microbacteriaceae > Microbacterium > Microbacterium sp. BF1. The sequence goes on from NZ_JAGYWT010000335.1 coordinate 1,002, forward strand.
GCAGAACAGCAGCGCCGGACCCAGGTCGAACGTCATGAGGTGGTCCCTTCCGGAAGGCAGTGCACGAGCACCGATCGTACGGCGGTGGCGACGACGGTGCCGTCCTGGTTCCGCCCGGTGTGCGCGATGGTCACGATGCCCTGCCCTGGGCGCGACGAGGAGAGGCGCTTCTGTGTGACCACGCTCTCGGTGTAGAGCGTGTCGCCGGCGAACAGCGGATGAGGGAACGCCACGTCGCCGAATCCGAGCTGCGCCACCAGAGTCCCCTGGGTCAGCTGCGCCACGGAGGAACCCACCATGGTCGACAGCGTCCACATCGAGTTCATCAGGCGCGCGCGGAACGGGTCCTGGGCATCGGCGAAGGCCGCATCCAGGTGCAGGGCCTGCGTGTTCATGGTGAGCGTGGTGAAGAGCACGTTGTCGGCCTCGGTCGCCGTGCGCCCCGGCCGATGCAGGTAGCGGGCGTCGACCTCGAACTCCTCGTAGTACAGACCCCTCTGGAGGATGTCGTGCGTGGTCATACCGCCACGCTACCCGGCGAGTCCGAGTCCACGAGCGATGACGAGCAGTTGCACTTCGGTGGTGCCCTCGCCGATCTCGAGGATCTTCGAATCGCGGTAGTGACGCCCCACCGGGAACTCGTTCATGAAGCCGTTCCCGCCGAAGATCTGCGTCGCGTCCCTGGCGTTGTCCATCGCGGCCTCCCCGCCGACCAGCTTCGCGATGGCCGCGGCTTCGGCGAACGGCTTCCCCGCATCGCGGAGTCGCGCAGCGTGGTGCCAGGCGAGACGGGCGGTGTGCACCCGTGCACGCATGCGGGCCAGGGTGAACTGGGCGTTCTGGCGGGTGCTCAGCGCGGCGCCGAAGATCGTGCGGCTCTTCGCATACTCGACCGCCGCCTCCAGGCAGCCCTCCGCCGCGCCCGTGGAGAGAGCAGCGATAGCGATGCGTCCTTCGTCGAGGATGCTGAGGAAGCTGCGGAAGCCGCTCCCTCGCTCGCCCAGGAGGTTGCCGGCAGGCACGCGAGCGCCGTCGAACGTCAGCGGATGGGTGTCTGAGGCGTTCCAGCCGACCTTGTCGTACGGTGCCTCGACGGTGAACCCCGGCGTGCCGTTGGGGACGATGATCGTCGAGATCTCCTTGCGCCCGTTCTCGTTCCCCGTCACCGCGGTGACCGTGACGAAGCGCGTGATCGGTGTTCCCGAGTTGGTGATGAACTGCTTGGAGCCGTCGATCACCCATTCGTCGCCGTCGAGGCGCGCCGTGGTCCTGGTCGCCCCCGCATCGCTTCCCGCCTCCGGTTCGGTGAGCCCGAAACCGGCCAGCGCCCGCCCCGCGAGCAGATCAGGGAGCAGCTCCCGGCGCTGCTCCTCGGTACCGAAGCGATAGATCGGCATCGCGCCGAGACTCACCCCCGCTTCGAGCGTGATCGCGATGGACTGGTCCACACGGCCCAGCGCCTCGATCGCGATGCCGAGAGCCATGTAGTCACCGCCCTGTCCTCCGTACTCCTCCGGGAACGGCAGACCGAACAGGCCGAGATCGCCCATCTGCGCCACGACGTCCATCGACAGGGTGTGCGTGCGGTCGGCCTCGTAGGCCTGCGGTGCAACGACCGTGACGCGATGCCGAGACCGATGAAGAGGTTGTTCTGCCGGATGTCGATGAGCGCGCCGCTCTCGATCGGGAACAGCATGTAGGCGGCGACCGCCCAGATGCTGCCGGCGAGCGAGAGATAGAACAGCGTG
>NZ_JAGYWT010000336.1:0-2747 GCF_019279095.1 Microbacterium sp. BF1
GGGATGCGCCGGACGAATCGGCCGCGCACCGCAGGGACGGGAACTCCGCGGTACGGCTGGGGCTCAGCGGCATCCGTGGGATCGGTGTGCCGATGGCGGAGAGGATCGTCGCCGAACGGGATGCGAACGGCCGGTACCGGGATCTGAACGACCTGGTGCGGCGAACGGATGCCACCGCCGCACACGTGGAGGCTCTGGCCACCGCCGGCGCTTTCGACTGTCTGGGCCTGGAGCGTCGCGAGGCCATCTGGCTGGCCGGTGCGGCGGCAGACGACCGCTCCCGGTTCCTGCCGGGGACGACGGTCGCCGTGCAGCCTCCGCTGTTCGCCGACCAGACCAGCTACGAGCGCCTCTCCGCCGACCTGTGGGCGACCGGTGTGTCGACCGACGATCATCCGATGGCGCACTTCCGCGAACAGCTGCGCGCCCGCGGTGTGCTGACGGCAGTCGACCTGCGCGGGCACGAGGTGGGTCGACGCATCGAGGTCGCCGGTCTCGTCACCCATCGTCAGCGACCGGCGACGGCCGCCGGGATCACCTTCGTGAACCTCGAGGACGAGAGCGGCCTGGTGAACATCGTCTGCTCCGCCGGGGTGTGGAACCGCTACCGCCGCGTCGCCAGGGATTCACCGGCGCTCATCATCCGCGGCATCCTGGAGCGATCCGCCGAGGGCGTGATCAATGTGCTCGCCGATGGCTTCGAAGACCTGCGCACTGGTCTCACGCACCGCTCCAGGGACTTCCGTTGAGGAGGACCCACGACTCACCAGAAGCGCTCTGACTCCTCCATCGGAGGACGGTCGACTCCACCCCATCTGTCGGCTTCGGCCTTCGCAGCATCGGCAGCCGCGTCGGCTTCGCGCAGAGCGACCTTGGCGCCGGTCGGGCCGGGCCCGAGGGGATCGACGAGCAGCGTGGTGTGCGCGCCTGCGTCCCCCATCGTCACGGTGCACCGCAGGACTCGCCCGATCCAGCGGGAGAAGTCGCCGCTCGGGTCTTCTGCACGTCGGTAGCGGATCCCCGTGTCGAGGTCGACGAGGGTGAGGACCACCGGTTCATCGGTGAGCGGATCGGCCTGCTCCGTCACCTCGATGCGGTGGCCGTGAGCGATGGCGACCTGAGCGGAGAGCACGAGCAGTCTGTCCATGAGTCCACCCTAGGCACGCCCGTCAGGAAGGCAACACTGGGGAATCAGCCGTGAGCGCAGCGAGATCTTCGCCGCCTCCCCTACCGTCCGGGAAGGGCGGTGAGCCCTCTCGACGGCACCGTCTGGGGCGGGTCATCGAGAGGGCCATTCTCCCCGGTAGGCCTGTCGGGCCACGACCCGCCGAGCAGAGCCCTGTCGAGCAGAGTTCCGATTCAGTCGAGCGGGATGACCTCGAGCGTGTTGGACCGCACCGGCTCCTGACCCATCTCGGGAGCGTACGGGCTGGGCGTGTACTTGCGGAGATACTCGGCATCGATCGCGGAGTTGATCGCCTCGTCGGTGATCCGCTCGAAGCGGACGTCCTTGGTGACGCCACCCGCCGAGACGCGGCCGCGCAGACTGGCGAGAGCCGGGGCGTACCAATTTCCCTCGAGCCCCGTGTAGGAGCGGACGAAGAGTCGCCCGTCGACCGCGACCGCCCAGATCCCCACCGTCTTCGGCGTCGTCCCGTCTTCGAGCTGCGCGGAGAGATCGAACATCTCCGGCTCGGCGATGCGCGCGAGCTCCTCAGTGTTCCAGGTCGTCATGAGTCCTCCTCGGTCGATACGGCAGAGTGCATGCTCCGTCAGATCGCGCCCGGCCTCACGATCGACCGCGGGTGGGGCATCGATGAGACGCATGCGCAGCGAATCGAGGAGAAGACCGACGCCGAGTTCGAACGTGCGATCCGACCGGGCGGTCCCCCGTTCCGCGCCGTCGATGAGGCAACCGAGCGTGCGGGTCGGGCCGCCGGGCTGCCAGACCTCGTCGGGAGATGCGAGATCGAGACCGAATCCGATCGCGAAGGCGTCGATCACCGCGATGACCGAGAGCACCTCGTCATCGGGGAATCCTCCGTCGACGAGCACGGAGGCGAGGTCGTCGTATGCGGCGATGACCGCCGGGTGCGTGATCGTCTTGCCCACGAGCAGCGGCACGAGCTGCGGATGATCCGCGTACATTCGACGCTGGGTGCGCAGCACGGTGAGCACGAACTCCTCCCAGTGCTCCCCCTGCCATTGGATGCGGTAGCCCTCCATGAGCTCTCCGCGCATGAGTTCGAGGATCCCCTCCATGCCGTCGACATGGTTGTAGAGCGACGACGGCCGCACTCCGAGCTCGCGAGCGATGGCGTTGACCCCGAACGGCTCGCCTGCTCTGGCCAGCGCGAGGCCCGCGGAACCGATGATCTCCGGGGAAAGAAGCGGTGAGGAGGGCCTCGGCATCGGAAGCTCGCTTTCTCCGGATGACCGGATCGTGAAATTCGGGGTTCCGCGGAAACCCTCTCCTGTGCATAATAATGAACACCATTCGTTTACGAACACCATTCGTTTACGACGTCGTGCCCCATCCGATGCACGTTCGCCGACTTCCTCTCCGCGCACAATGCCGTGCCGACTCCCTGGAGCCCCATGACAACTCTCGATCTCCGCTGGCACGGGGTCGTCGGCCTTGCGATGAGACTGGTTGAGCTCTGTGATCAGGTAGCTGGCGTTGGGCAGCATGAGCAGCCAGGCCACACCTCCCACGACCAGCGCTGCCACGCTGAGCGGCGGAGCCA
>NZ_JAGYWT010000337.1:0-2745 GCF_019279095.1 Microbacterium sp. BF1
CGCAACGGGCCGCGATGCCCACCACACCTCGGGCGGAACGACCGAGCTGGGCCGATACGACGGCGAGCTCGGCGGGCGTGGGTGCAGGAAACGGCGGCGTGGTCACCTCACCAGCGTAGGGGAGCCGCCGGGGAAGTTGCTCGACGGGACGGTCAGGGAGCGACGGCGGCCGTATCGCTGAGGCCGGTCGAGACGATGGTGCGCAGCAACTGCGGCATCCAGTCCGTCGGCTTCTCGACGATCGTGTCGCTCACGGGCTCCTGCTCCCGCGGAAGGGCTGCGGGATCGAGGTCGTTGTCGATCAGATACACGACCTCTCCGGGCTTGACGTAGTAGAGGCGCTCGCGGGCCTGGGTCGTGATGTACACGGGGTCGTTCCAGCGCTCACGTTCGGCGACGAGGGAGGCGATCTGATCTTCGCTCACCTTCACCGACGCTTCGAGGGCTGCGATCTTCTGACGCTGATCGATGAAGGTTCCGAGCGTGGGCACGAGCACCCAGGCGCCCAGCACCACCAGCGAGAGCATGATGACGGAGAAGGCCGAGAGGCGGATGCCGGACGCCCACTCGCGGACGTCGACGCGAGACGCCTCACCACGGCTCCTGCTCGATGAGCGCGGTGCGGACGACGATGCGGCGGGCGTGGCCGTCTTCCTCGACTTCATCGTGCCGGCGGGTCGCGGCGTCTGCGGCCCCGGAGACGCCGAAGGAGGAGCCGGTCGTCGTGCCACGGCTCCTCCTTCGTCGTGCCGCTTCAGCGGCGGTGTTCACCGCCGAGACGGCGGCTTCTTCGGTGTATCGGTGCGCTCAGGCCTGGTAGCGCGGGAACGCGGAACGGCCGGCGAAGACCGCGGCGTCGCCGAGCTCTTCCTCGATGCGCAGCAGCTGGTTGTACTTCGCGACGCGCTCGCTGCGAGCAGGAGCACCCGCCTTGATCTGTCCGGCGTTGGTCGCGACGACCAGGTCGGCGATCGTGGTGTCTTCGGTCTCTCCCGAACGGTGCGAGAGCATCGCCGTGTAACCGGAGCGCTGAGCGAGGCTGACCGCGTCGAACGTCTCGGTGAGCGTGCCGATCTGGTTGACCTTGACGAGCAGCGAGTTCGCGACGCCGCGCTTGATGCCGTCGGCGAGACGCTGCGGGTTGGTGACGAACAGGTCGTCGCCGACCAGCTGCACCTTGCTGCCGAGTGCGTCGGTGAGGTGCTTCCAGTTGTCCCAGTCGTCTTCGGCGAGAGCATCTTCGATCGTGACGATCGGGAAGTCGTTGACGAGTCCGACGTAGTACTCGGTGAGCGCCGCGGCGTCCCAGTCCTTGTTGTCGAGACGGTAGACGCCGTCCTTGAAGAACTCGGTCGCGGCGACGTCGAGGCCGAGCGCGATGTCGGTGCCGGGCGTGAAGCCGGCCTTCTCGATCGCCTTCACCAGGAAGTCCAGTCCCTCGCGGTTGCTGGGCAGGTCGGGAGCGAAGCCGCCCTCGTCGCCGAGGCCGGTCGCGTAGCCCGCGGCCTTCAGCTCTGCACGCAGCACGTGGTAGGTCTCGACTCCCCAGCGGAGCGCCTCGGAGTAGGTCTCCGCACCGATCGGGGCGAGGAAGAACTCCTGCATGTCGATGCCGTTGTCGGCGTGCTCGCCACCGTTGATGACGTTGAACAGCGGAACGGGCAGCACGTGCGCGTTCGGGCCGCCCAGGTAGCGGAAGAGCGGGAGGTCGGCCGAGTCGGCCGCTGCCTTCGCGACGGCGAGGCTGACGCCGAGGATGGCGTTGGCTCCGACGCGCTTCTTGTTCTCGGTGCCGTCGACCTCGATCAGGATCTCGTCGACGATGCGCTGCTCGCTCGCCTCGACACCTTCGATCGCCGGTCCGAGCTCGTCGATGATGGCCTCGACGGCCTTGAGCACGCCCTTGCCGCCGTAACGGCTCTTGTCTCCGTCGCGGAGCTCGTACGCCTCGAACGCGCCCGTGGATGCGCCAGACGGCACGGCCGCCCGCTGCACGATGCCGTCGTCGAGGAGGACCTCCACCTCAACGGTCGGGTTTCCGCGCGAGTCGAGAATCTCGCGTGCGCCTACAGCCTCGATCAGTGCCACTGATGTGCTCCTTACTCAGGGGGAAAACGTTGTGTGGAGCGTCGTCGATCCGCGCTCAGTCTAGCCCGGCCCTCCGACAGGGTCAGGGACCCGACCGACAGGTTCGCGCGCACGCTCCCGACGCCGTCGATATCAGACGACCACGGCGATGGCGAAGCCGTCCCAGCCCTTCGCGCCGACGGTCTGCAGGGCCGTGGCGTCGAATCGCGGGTCCTCCCCCAGCATCCGCAGTCCCTCACGGGTGCCGACGACCTTGGGGTCGGTGCTGTCATCGCGGACGATCTCGCCCTCACGCCCGATGTTGTCGAGCACGACCACGGTGCCGGGGTGGCCGAGCTTCGCCGCCCAATCGAGGTAGATCGTGTTCGACTCCTTGTCGGCGTCGATGAACACCAGGTCGAACCCGCCGACCAGGGTGGGGAGCACGTCCACTCCCCTACCCACCCGGATGTCGACACGATCACCGACGCCCGCGGCATCGATGCTGGCGCGGGCGATCGCCGCGTTGTCCGACTCCGCCTCGATCGTCACGACGCGCCCTCCGGGGCCGACGGCCCGCGCGAGCCAGATCGTGGAATAGCCGCCGAGCGTGCCGACCTCCAGCACCCGCCGCGCTCCGCTGATGCGGACGAGGAGGTTCAGCAGCTTGCCGGCGAC
>NZ_JAGYWT010000338.1:0-2729 GCF_019279095.1 Microbacterium sp. BF1
GCTCGACGTGCTTGCTGGAGAGCTCGGAGATGTGGATGAGGCCCTCGATGCCGTCTGCGACGCGAACGAACGCACCGAACGGAACGAGCTTGGTGACCTTACCCGGCGTGACCTGACCGATCGCGTGGGTGCGGGCGAAGACCTGCCACGGGTCCTCCTGCGTCGCCTTCAGCGACAGGGAGACGCGCTCGCGGTCGAGGTCGACCTCGAGGATCTCGACGGTGACCTCCTGGCCAACCTCGACGACCTCGGAGGCGTGCTCGATGTGCTTCCAGGACAGCTCGGAGACGTGCACGAGGCCGTCCACGCCACCCAGGTCGACGAACGCACCGAAGTTGACGATCGACGAGACGACACCCTTGCGGACCTGACCCTTGTGCAGGTTGTTCAGGAACGTGGTGCGCGACTCCGACTGCGTCTGCTCGAGCAGCGCGCGGCGGCTCAGGACGACGTTGTTGCGGTTCTTATCGAGCTCGAGGATCTTCGCTTCGATCTCCTGGCCGAGGTACGGCGTGAGGTCGCGGACGCGGCGCAGCTCGATGAGCGAAGCCGGGAGGAAGCCACGGAGGCCGATGTCGACGATGAGTCCACCCTTGACGACCTCGATGACCGTACCGGTGACGACGCCGTCGTTCTCCTTGATCTTCTCGACGTCTCCCCAGGCACGCTCGTACTGTGCGCGCTTCTTGGAGAGGATCAGACGGCCTTCCTTGTCCTCCTTCTGGAGAACGAGGGCCTCGACCAGATCGCCGACAGCGACGACCTCGTTGGGGTCGACGTCGTGCTTGATCGAGAGCTCACGCGAGGGGATGACACCCTCGGTCTTGTAGCCGACATCGAGGAGGACCTCATCGCGGTCGATCTTGACGATCGTGCCTTCGATGATGTCGCCGTCGTTGAAGAACTTCAGGGTCTTCTCGACCGCGGCCAGGAAGTCCTCAGCAGATCCGATGTCGTTGATGGCGACCTGCTTGGTGGCCGGGGCGGTCGTTGCGGTAGTCATGTAGTGGGTTGTCCTTGTTGAATGGAGACTCGGGCTGGGAGGCAACGGCCGCGCACGGCCGACTGCATGCTTTACAGCAGTTGGATTTTGGTTTTCTCGCCACGAGGGCACGCGTATGCACGCCACGAGTGACAGTTAACGCTATCAGAAGTTCCGACACTGCAGGAGTCGGATTCCCCCGAGCATCGCGCTGTGGATAACTCACACGGGCCGTCGACCCTCCGGGTTACCGTGTCTGGGTGATCCCGCCGACAGCTTCCTCCGCCATTCCCCGTCGTTCCGGTGCGCTCATGATGGTCTCGATCGTCCTGATGCTCGCGGGCTGCGCGCCGACGCCCGAGCCGACACCCACTCCCACCGCGGCCTTCGCCTCGGAGGAAGAAGCCTTCGCCGCCGCAGAAGAGACGTATCGGGCCTATACAGATGCTCTCAATGCAGTTGACCTCGACGACCCGGCCACTTTTGAGCCTGTGTTCGATCTCACAAGTGGTGACTTTGAGGCGGCGGATCGTCAGACGCTGTCCGAGCTCCATGCCGAGAAGTATGCGTTCACGGGACAGATGACCGTAGTCCGGTTCAAGGGAATCAGCAGTCATCCATCATTTGAGCAGTTAGAAGCATCGGTCTGCGTTGATGTGAGTGGCTCCGACGTTGTCGATGAATCCGGCAACTCGGTAACTTCCCCCGACCGTCCCGACATGAACCCGCTCCGCGTCACGTTCGTCTTGTCAGACGGACGCCTGCGAGTGGACCGTGCGGACCGAGACCCTGGAACCGCATGCTCCGGATGAGAACAGCCGCCGTGATGGCCATTCTTGCCTCGCTGGCGGCTGGTAGCGATGGCGGGGGTGTTGGAGGAGCGGACGTTGCAGTCGGCAATGACGACCACGCAGTCGTCATCTCCGGCACGCAGACTCAGACCTCGTCCGACGGCCCCCGCGACAGCGCCCCGCGACCCGACTCCCCGTCCTCCCCCGCCTTCCCCGTGCACGAGTTCGACTTCGACTCATGTCTCGACGACTGGAACAGCTCCCGCGGCTGCTTCCGCACCGTCATCGATGAGGAACCGTCGTCACCGGGCACCGACTCTCCTGCAGCCCCGGCGATCACGATCGACGACCTGGCGCAGTTCGCTCCGGATCCGGTCGCGAACGAGGGCGAGCCCGACAACGTCGGCGTGGCCGGGATGCCGACGAACTTCATCGCAGCGGCATCCGTGCACACGCGCTCTGGCACGCTTTTCGGCGCACCGCTCAGCGTGCGCTTCACGCCTGTCGGCTATGAGTTCGTGCACGGCGACGACACGTCCGCCACTTCGAGCACAGGCGGACAGACGTGGTCGGCGCTCGGTCAATCACCGTTCACCCCGACCGCGACGAGCCACGTCTATCGCGAGCGCGGCACCTACCAGGCGCATGTCACCGTCCGCTACGCCGCGGAGGTCGACCTCGGCGGCGGCTGGTTCCCGGTCGCCGGTCGACTCACGATCCCGGGCCCCGCACGGGAAATACGCATCTTCGAGGCCCACACCGCACTCGTGGCCTTCACCTGCGAACAGCGCCCATCGGCCCCAGGCTGCTGAGCGACATCGAAGAAGAGCTAGCTGTACTGACCCAGATCGTTGTTGACGTAGGAGAAGCCTCCGGTGTCGAGTTGGAGCTGTCTAGTTCTGCAGCTCGATCACACGGAGGCTTCTCGTGTCCCACGCTAATGCCCGGCTGACTCC
>NZ_JAGYWT010000339.1:0-2729 GCF_019279095.1 Microbacterium sp. BF1
GTTCAAGGAGTAGCGGCGTGGCACGCTACCGAGGAGTCCCTGGAAAACCTCATCGAGAACGCCTGCACAGGGCGCCACCGTGGCAACAGAATGGCAACAACCGCTGCCGACAAGACTCGCGCTGACGTGTCCGCGGTGGCTGTGACGATCGCATCGGCGACGATCCGCTGCTGCTCCGCGGCGACGGCGGCGAACAGCAGCGGCTTCGACGTGTAGTGGTGATAGACGGCTCCACGGGTCACCGCAGATGCGCGGGCGATCTCGTCGACGGACGCTGCCCCGTATCCCTGCGCGGCGAAGTGGGACGCGGCGGTCTCGAGAATGCGTCGTGCAGTCTCGGCGGCGTCGGCCGCGGATGCTCGGGCCATGGTCTTCCTTTACATGCAGGTTGTATGTATCCTAGTCCCGCCAGATACAAACACAGTGTACGTAAGAGGGGCAGTCATGCAGATCACGAGCTTCTATCCGGTGCTGATGGTGGACGATGTCGCCACCGCCGCGCGCTTCTATCGCGAGGAGCTCGGCTTCGAGCTGGTGTTCGAGGCTGACTGGTACGTGAGCCTGCGCATCGACGGTGGTGAGCTCGCGATCCTCGACCGGGCGCACGAGACGATTCCGGAGGGCTTCCGCGAGCCCGTGCGCGGTCTGCTGCTGAACGTCGAGGTGCCGGATGCGGCTTCCGAACATGCGCGACTGGTGGGGGAGCAGGGTCTTCCCGAGCGACTGCCCCTTCGAGACGAGGCCTTCGGGCAGCGACACTTCATCATCGAGGCGCCCGGCGGCGTGTTGATCGACGTGATCGAGCCGATCGAGCCGTCGCCGGAGTTCGCGGCCGCCTACGCCTGAGCCTCGAGAGGTAGCCGTCTTCGTCAGATGCATGACTTCTCGACGGATGCATGACTGCTCGGGGCGTGTGCTCCTGCATCCGGCGGATGCTCATGCATGTGACGGCCGCGGCGGATGGAGGCACGAGAGAGGGGCGGGTGCCGCAGCACCCGCCCCTCTCGTGATCTCGAATCGGTGTCAGATTCCGACGCCGAAGAGGGCCTCGATCGGACCTCGGGCGAAGAAGATCAGGAAGCCGGCACCCACGACCCACAGCAGCGGGCTGATGGTCTTGGCCTTGCCCGAGAACGCGTGGATGAGCACCCAGCTGACGAAGCCCGCACCGATGCCGTTCGCGATCGAGTAGGTCAGAGGCATGACCGAGACGGTGAGGAACACCGGCAGCAGCACGCGGAAGTCGCTGAAGTCGATGTAGCGGATCTGCGCCATCATCATTGCGCCGACGATGATCAGCGCCGCTGCGGCGATCTCGGTCGGGACGATCGAGGTCAACGGGGTCAGGAACATCGCGATCAGGAACACCACGCCGGTCACGACGTTCGCGAGACCCGTGCGGGCGCCCTCGCCGATGCCGGCGCCCGACTCGATGAAGACCGTGCTCGAGGAGGAGGAGGTCGCACCACCGGCGATCGCACCGACGCCCTCGACCACCAGCGCCGACTTGATGCGCGGGAAGTCCCCGTTGTCGTCGGCGAGGTTCGCCTCCTTCGCGAGGCCCGTCATGGTGCCCATCGCGTCGAAGAAGTTCGTGAACAGCAGTGTGAAGACGATCATCACGATCGCGACGAGGCTGACCTTGCTGAGGTCGAAGCTGAAGTCGACGGCGCCGATCAGGCTGAGGTCGGGAACGCCGACGGGAGAGCCGCTGAGCGCAGGTACCGTGAGGCCCCAGCCGCCGGGGTTCACCACGTTGCCCTCGTCGTCGAAGCCGCGGGCGCCGATGTGCCAGATCGCCTCGACGATGACCGCGAGCACGGTGCCGCCGATGAGGCCGATCAGCATGCCGCCCTTGATCTTGAGAGCGACGAGGATGCCGGTGAGCAGCAGCGTGATCACGAACAGCAAGGTCGGCACGGTCGCGACCGAGCCGTTCACACCGAGGCCGACCGGGGGAGACGAGGCGCCGGTCGCGGTGACGAAGCCCGAGTTGACGAAGCCGATGAAGGCGATGAACAGGCCGATGCCGACCGTGATGGCGATCTTCAGCTGGAAGGGGACGGCGTCGAAGATCGCCTTGCGCAGCCCGGTGGCGGCGAGCAGCACGATGACGACACCGTTGATCATGACGAGTGCCATGGCCTCGGGCCAGGTCACCTGGCCGACGACCGAGAACGCGACGAAGGCGTTGATGCCGAGTCCTGCGGCGAAGCCGAACGGCAGGCGCGTGACGAGCCCGAACAGGATCGTCATCACGCCGGCGGTCAGGGCGGTGGCGGCGCCCACGGCGTTGAAGCTGAGCATGTCTCCGGCGACGTCGGGCTTGCCGGAGAGGATGATCGGGTTGAGGATCACGATGTAGGCCATCGTGACGAACGTCACCAGACCCCCTCGGATCTCGGTGCCGATCGTGGATCCGCGCTTGCTGATCTCGAAGAAGCGGTCCAGGGAGTTCTTGGGCTCGGTGGATGCCGGGGCGGGCGGGGCAGTTGTCATCGGGAAACCTCCGGAGAAACGTTATCGTGTCGCCGACCTCACGCGCGCCCCCGGGGCTTCGTCGGCAACTCGTCGTAGTCTCGAAACGCTATGCAACGCCTCCTCGTCGCGCTCCTCGCCGCCTTCGACGCCGCCATCGCCGCGGCGGTCGGTCTCGTCGTGCTGCTCGCGCCGCTGACGCTGCTGTGGACGCTCGCCTTCGGCATCACAGCCGACTGGGGCGCGCTCTG
>NZ_JAGYWT010000034.1:0-10855 GCF_019279095.1 Microbacterium sp. BF1
CTACCACCGCCGGAGGCGCCAACTCCGCCTGGGCCGTTTGACGCCCATCGAGTTCGAGACCATCATGAACACGACCGCCGCACTGGCGGCGTGACTACAACCTGTCACCTATTCGTGCAGCAGTCCCATCGACGAATGCCCGAGAATCGCTTGCACATCGTTCGCACTAACACCGGCGTCGAAGAGCAAGGTTGCGAGGGTGTGTCGGAGGTCATGGATGCGGAGGTCCGGTCGTTCCAGGCGCAATCGAATCCCGTCCCAGTCCACGGCACGCCGCACGTTCGAGACGCTCACCCGCCCGCCACGGGGCCCCGTGAAGACGAGATCTTGTCTCCTCTTACCTGTCATCGCTGCTGTCACGAAGGGTACGAGGCTGCCGGGCAGCGGAACTGCACGTTCCTTATGGCTCTTCGGACTCTGCTCGATCAGCTCACCTCTTCGCCCCGGTGAGAAGCTGCGCCGGACGTGGATAACGCGCCCCAAGAGATCCACGTCTTCTACGCGGAGCGCACTGCCTTCCCCGGCTCGCATACCTGTGTACACGAGCGCCGCCAAATACGCTCGATATGGTCCCGGCTCCACAGCGTCCAGCATTATCGAAACCTCTGACACGGTGAGCGCTCGAGAGCGGAAGCTGCGCGTGTTCTCATCGCGGGGCCGACGTGCCAGCCGAACCGGATTCGCTGAGATGACTCCCGCTCGAGCAGCTCCGTCCATCAGCCGGCTCAGCAGAGAAAGCGCGTCGATCCTCGTGGAAGCTGACCCTGCCCAGCCCGCGATGGCCTCCTCAACGTCGCCAACGGTGATCGACTCGATCTTCCGATGTCCCAGCCAAGGCTGCACACGCTTTCTCCAAGCAACGTCGTACCCGCGCGCCGTGGCGGGACGGATGCCTGCCTCGATCGTTGCCCAATACCGGTCGCGCCAGGAGATCAAGGTCATCGCACCGTCGACACGGGTGGCTGCTTGAGCCTCGGCGCGCAGCTTCTTGGCCTCCGCAAGCGAATCGACGAGATAGCTACGTTCTCGCTGCTCGCCACTCAGGCCGATACCCCACACACGGACCTGGTACTTGTTGCGATCAGCGCGATACCGAATCCCCTCTGGCAGCGGCTTCCTAGTCTTCGGATCAAGCCTGCCGTTAGGAGAAGACACCGGTACCACCTCCTCCGAGGAACGCGTCGATCGTCGACGCCCGCCATAACATGTGCTTGCCCATGCGTGCATCCGGGAAAGGCACACGTGCTTGGCGACGCAGCGAATCGAAAGTCGACAGGGGCACCCGGCATCGCGCTGCAGCCTCGCGACGGGTCAAGTACTCGTCGGCGTCCACATCTGTTGCGAGCTGATAATCGGCCAGCTCCACTCCTTCACGCATCGTCGTCTCCTTCTCCTTGAATGAACCGTTCTCGTCGGTTGTCATGCCAATCGCGCGCCGCACGCGACGCCTCGAGCGCCAGGGCTCGATCTCCATCTGTGAGCCACCCCATGCCTGCGAAGCTCCACGACCCCATGACGAGCACCTCGTCGGGACGCGCGTGTTCGTCAACGCTGGCGCGCTCGATCAGCCGCTCCAACCGCCACCGCCGTCGCGCACCACGAAGCGATCCGAGGGTCACGGAGTAGCGGCGAGACTTGGTGGAGAAGTGCCCACGAAACCCGAGCATGTGCGCCCACTTACCGAGGAGCACGTAGTCGCTCGTTGGGTCCGCATCTGCGGCGATCTTGGATGCCACCGTTTTGAGTCGGTCAAGGTGCAGCCGCTGCCCTGCACCGCCGATGTCCTCAGTCGCCTTCGTCGCGTACTTGGCGATGTAGGCAGCCACCGCACGATCAGACAAGCCCTCTTCAAGACCTTCCCTCTGAATGATCGCCTGCACATCCATCTGTGCGCCCCAACGAAGCTCTCGTTCGACAAGCTCACCGGGCAACCGGGGCGCGGTAATAACGACATCACGAGCTGCGCTGCGAATCGCCCTCACCAGCAAGTCTTCTGTCACGCCGGCTGGCGGAGCGGGGAAGGCATCGAGGTCGCCGACACCGTCCAGACGCACGATCGCATGAAAGTGAACCGCACCACGTCGCTGAAACTCCGCGACCTTGGCGAACTGCAGACGGACGACTTCGGATGCCGCGCGGCCTGTCATTCCGAGTTCGCGTGCAAGACGACGACGTACCATGATCGTGAACCGCCGCCAGAGCTCTGGAGCATGAAACTGCCACGCGATATGACCCTCGTAGTCGTAGCAGTCCGCGCACACGGGCTCTCCCAACAGGGGATCGTCAGCCTCGTGTTCGCATCCGCACACACGTGCCTTGCCGTGTCCGCAGACACCACCCCTCCGAGTGGGTGCGAGGGTGTGCACCGCCCCGAATGACGGAGCCGTGAGGGTAAGAAACACCATCGGGTGAGCGGCGATCGATTCCGGTACGCCCTTCATCCCACCGGCGGCACCGGCCATGATCATGTGCCAGGTGTCGCCCTTGTACTCATGACTGCAGGACGCACACCGCCGCGAACGACGATTGCCGCACCTTACGTATGTGAGGCCGTCAGGCTGCGTGGCGGAGGAGAACTGAGCAAGAACCTCGCCGCTCTCCCCCGCCAGCGTTGTGGAGTCGCCCGAGAGCCTCACCGGGTTCGAACAGTAGCCAGTTCGGGCGGCGCCCTGGAGCCACTGATCGAACTCCGGACTCCGGAGACGCCGAGCAACGGAGACTCCGAGGTTCATCGCTCAACCACCACTACGGGGACTGCGCAACCCAGGTCACGAATCGAACCGTCGGAGTCACGACTCCAGACCACGCGACAAATGGCGTCGCTCTGGCCAGACTGTCGCCGGACGTCCTGCCATCGAAGGATCTGCGCGTCAGTGCATGCGTCGTTGGCAAGGGTTCCCCCATAGAGATCGAGGTCAGTCTGCGCTCCCAGCGTGGGCAGGTCGTAGACCGCCGTCCAACCAGGACCGCTCTCGTCGCGCTCAACTCCGAGATTGCAGGGCGCAGACCAAGCGCTTGGCTCCGTCTTCCGCGAGTTGTCCGTCGCTCCCGGAGTCGGAACTGCCGTGCAACCTGTCGCCGTCACGACGGCCACAAGGCCGAGGATCGCGATGCTCGAGTGCTGGATATTCATGATTCCTCCTGAGTGTCTGAAGAACGACGCGACTGCCTCGTTCTGGGTGCGCGCTTGGGCTCGAGCGGAGCTTCTGGAATGACGATCGGGATCTGAGTAGGCGCGAAGTACGACAGAGCCGCATCGCGGATCTGCTCGTCCGGGACGTGAGCAGCACGAACCCGCCTTGGTGGAGTCCCGTCCTCGGGTACGACGTAAGCGACACCCGGTGTAGCTGACGAGATCTCGTGGCACCGCGCACCACCCTCGACCGCCCCATCGCCCAAGACCATCGCTGTCTCTGTGCGGTCGCGAAGGCGAAGCCCGATCGTTTGCGTGAACAGCCCGCGCGCGGGCAACGTCTCCTTGCGGGGGTCCTGCAAGCAAGCGAAGACGACGAAGCCAACTGCTCGGCCTTGAGACGCGAGAGTTGCCAAGGCGGCGTTGGCTCGACGCAGAAGATCACGGTCCGTCTCATACGCGGTGAGCGCCGCGAGTTCGTCGATCAGGATGATGACCAGCGGACTGTCAACGCTCGCTGTGTGCTGACGGGTGTGACCTGCCAGCTCTCGCGCTCGGGTTTGCATGGTCGCAACCGCATCCTCGAGCAGGGCAACAGCGAGGGGTGCATCGTCAGCAAATCGAGTCAGCAGCGCACGCCCCATGGCGAGCTCCATGCCGCCCTTTCGGTCGATCCCCCACACCTGAACCGTGCCTTCGTGGATCGGCCTGACGAGGCCCATGAGAAGACCCCACACGAGCGATGCCTTGCCGCTGCCCGAAGAACCAGCAACCAAGGTGTGCGGTCCCACACGCAGACGCCACTCTCGTCGGCCCTCAGCGATCCCCATCGCGACGGAGCCGCCATCCCAGCTGCCGCCCAACGGCGCAGTGAAAGGCTGTCCGAGAGCGTCAACGAACTCAAGGTGCAGCTCCAGCAAACCGATCTGTTGCCCATGTACGGAAGCTCGGGTGGCGGAAAAGGCCTGAGCGATCCGGTCCGAAGCGGCGACGAGTTCCTCTCGCACAAGCCCCCGCGGGAGAGCGACAGACGCGACGAGCGTCATTCCCTCCCAACGAGGAGCCCCAAGACCGGCAAAGATCGCCAATCCGTCGAGCGTTCGAATCTGCAACCGCAGAGTGTGAGCGAGCTCCGGCCACGCGGCCTGGATGTGCGCAGACATCGCGGTCTGCCATCGACGCAGCAGGACGGCATGCATGTCCCGGCCTGCCAGCAACCGCCGTCCAACCACGATGCAAACCATGGCGACGGCCAGGAGTGCGATGACGGTTCGCGGAGCCGGGGCGAAGAACGCAAACGGCGTCAAGACCAGCGCGATTCCGAGCATCCATCTACCGATGTGCCAGAGGCGAGGCCGCTCCCCCGCCCAATACTCGCGGAGGACGGAACGCGGATAGCTCATCACTCGTTTCCTCGCGTCTTGGGAGCTGGCTTCATCTCCGTTGCTCGAAGCGAATACGCAACACGAGGTCGTCCGCCCGTCTCCTTGACGTAGGGAGTCACCGACAGGCCGTCGAAGACAACGGGACGGAACGGAAGCCCCTGGGTCTCGGGCGGTGCTGTCGGCTCGGCGATGCTCGCGATCTTGACCGTCACCTCTCCCTGACCCTTCTTGGCGTCCGGGTCCGCGTCGATGATCCGCACCTGCCACAGGGGGTGCCCTGTGCGCTTGTCGAGGTCCTGCCCCTGGCGCTGGCCGTCGTCAGACCACTTCGCGACGGGCTCGACCTCACCGACCATGAACGCACCACGCGGGAAGTACGCCTCGAAGTTGACCGGGATGGATGTCTGGATAGCCATGTCTGGCTCCTCTCACTTGTTGTGGTTGATCACAGTCTGCTCACTTTCGTTACTGTTATCAACATTTGTTTAATGCTTCAACATGCGTGACCGTGCTCACGCTCTGTGTGCCGCATGAACATGCGCGGTAGCCTCACGTAAGGAGGTTTACGTGGGCGACTCAGTCGATATGCACTGGGGAAACGTCGAGGTCCAGTGGGGCGCAGTCCCGACGGTGATCATCGACGTCATCACCGTGCTCTCACGACAAGCGAGACGTAGCTCAGACCACGTCGGCCGCCTCGTCTGGCCCGACGCTCCTGGCGATGTCCAGGACCAACTGCGTATGGCCATCGGCGATGCCCACAAGATCTCGAAGGCCGGAACTGACCTACGAGCAGTGCTGTCCGCGTATGCGCACAAGTTCCACAACCCGCGTCCGGTCATCTCCGAGCTGGCTCGGGCACAGGGAACAAGCTCGCAGGGCTTCATTCGGCGCTACTCGGAAGCCACGCTGACGGCAGTCGAGAACTTGCTGTCCGCCACCCCCGACATAGGTGCGATCCGCGAGGGCATCCCGTCACTATCGCTGATCGACCTCAGCGAGCTAGGCGGTCCGGTCGGCAAAGCCGCGTCTGAACTCCTCGCCGCTGACTCCGTTCAAGGCTGAGCTGTGAGAACTTTCTTTACTCATTCAAGGCCAGCCTCCGGCCGGCAGCGGCGCGACCGGTCTGCGGTGCGTGCGGTCCTCGCTGCGCTGCGGTCCGCGCGCTCCTCACCCAGTCACGCCGCTCATCCCGAGCGCTCAATGTCCCGGACCGCCTGTAGGCTTCCATGGTCTCGAAGAATGGCTCACTAGTGCTCAACGTCCAAATCACCCGCCCCCAGTACGACAGCCCACTCCGATACCCCGGGGGAAAGTCCTCGCTCTCGGCCTTCCTGGCGCGAGCAATCGAACTCTCTGGAACCCAACGACCAACTTACGTTGAGCCGTTCGCCGGTGGCGCAGGTGCAGCGGTTACTTTGCTGCTCCAAGACCGAGTCGAGAGCGTCGTCATCAATGACCTTGACCCCGCGGTGCACGCGTTTTGGAGGTCGGCCACTGATAACGGGGCGGCGTTCGCGAAGAAAGTCGAAGAGGTCCCGCTCGATCTGGCGGAATGGCGCCGACAAAAGGGTATCTACGCGCTCGGCCAGACCTCATCCGTAGATTCCTTCGACCTGGGATTCGCCTTCTTCTACCTCAATCGCACGAATCGTTCTGGCGTGCTCAACGCGGGAGTCATTGGGGGACAGAAGCAGGACGGACGTTACCTTATCGATGCGCGATTCAACCGCGAGCGACTTGCAAATAGAATCCGCAGCATAGGCAGGCTTAAAGACAGAATCACCGTTACAGCGGACGACGGACGCACCGTAATTGAGAAATATGCCCAGCTGCCAAACAGCTTCCTATACGTCGACCCTCCCTATGTCCAGATGGGCGGGAGCCTCTATCTAAATGCGTTCTCTGAAGCAGACCACGCCTTTTTGGCGACGTGCCTCAATCGAAACGCAACATCTAATTGGATCCTCACATACGACGACGTGAGTCTGATCCAGGAGCTCTACGAAGCGCGTTACCAGGAGCGCTTCGAATTGATCTATTCGGCTAGAAACGCAGGTCGCGCCACGGAGCTTAT
This sequence comes from Microbacterium sp. BF1, assembly GCF_019279095.1. Taxonomy (NCBI): domain Bacteria; kingdom Bacillati; phylum Actinomycetota; class Actinomycetes; order Micrococcales; family Microbacteriaceae; genus Microbacterium; species Microbacterium sp. BF1. Next base: position 6,596 of record NZ_JAGYWT010000034.1, read on the forward strand.
GATCGTTTCCGACGCCATACGCGATGCCTTCCTAAGCTGCAACTCCAAGCTTCTGGGCAACTGAAGCCTTCCATCGCGCGAGTGCACGGATGTGCTTCATCAGCGAAGCATCCCGCCCTTCGCGGAGCTGAAGAGCTACAGGGACCAACGAAGCTAGGCGTATTCGATCCACGACCACTCCGAGGGATGCCTCCAATGTCATAGCATCGTCGTGGCTTATTTCAGCAAACGAGCTTGACGGCGTTCCTTCAATATCCTCATGCATAACATGCGGGATATACATCGCTGGGACATAGTGCGTCGCCGGGGGCACCGAGAACCAGCGCTGAAAGTGACTCACGAACTTATTTGCGACTGACTTCTCGCGCCAGTCTTTTCCAGTGGCGACTTGACCGTAGGACATCATCAGATTCGATCGCCCGTCAGGGAAGCGGCGCCAAGACACCACATCTACGCCACCGTCCTTATTCTTCTTCTGAGATGTCGGTGGGGTCGAACTGACAATCCCCACCCCGACTGCATCAACCAGGCGGCGCAGTGCGTCCATGTATCCGTCACCTTCGGGGCGCGGGAAACCCATCCAGAAACTACCTCCGCCCAGGAACGCCGGAGCGACGAGATACACGGCAGCCTGGAACGCGTCCGCAACAGCCTTGATACTTACAAGCTCAGAGGGGATCCCAGGAATCCGTCCGTGCCTCGCGGCCGACATAAGCAAGCAGGCGATGTAGGTATTGCGAGCGGTGCGAATCTGGGAGTCCACAGCTTCTGTCCGGCGGCGCAGGTTCCATCCTCGTCCACTCATTCTCAGCTCGAAAGGGTAGAGGTCTCCAAGCACCTGCTCGCGCCAGCGAATTTCGTCAGTGACTCGCTCGAGAAGGTCATCAAAGTTCCCCTCGAGAATCTCAGGGTCGCCGTCCACCTCGGCGTTGCCTTCAGGATCCGGATCTTCCATCGAGAGCGCAGAGACGTACTGCGAAGATCGGTAGGGAAACTGTCCGGATCGAAGCGCCATCAATTCAAGCCAATCGGCCGCATGCGATCGAGTTGCGCGCGGATCAGGCGACGAGACTAGACCGCTCATTCGGTCTCAGACTCTTTCGCATCCTTGTCAAGGGTCATGGATGTGACAAGGTTGCGCACCGAACGTTGGATGTTCATTGCCATCTCGTGGAGGTCGACGTTGTACTCATAGTCAGAGACCGCTTCGGCCGCTCCACGCGCAGCCTTGTTGAGAGCATACAAGCGCTCTGCGAAACGCCTCCCGCGATCTTCTACCTGGGCGTATGCGAGAGAAAGATCTCGATCAGACTCCAGCATTGATCGTGCTGTTGTGTTGCCAAGGACGTCGATCAACTCGTTGAGGTTCGGGTTTTGGCTGACAATGATCGTCTTCTGCGCACCCTGTCCGTACAGCCAGGTCATGAACTTTAGAAGCTGTTCACCTCGATCCGCGGGAACCGGCGAATCCGGGAGCAACTCTGCGGGCGGCTGAACTAGACCGAGATACTCGCGAACGTTCGGTCGAGGGAGCGCCGTATACAGGTGGGAAAAGGAAAAATTGGTCTTTGTCCGCGCTCCAAGGTCAAACCCCAAGTCTTGGGCTTGCTGCAGCACGATGAACGCATTAACGAGCCGCGCGACCGTATTGTGGCTGTCACCCAAGCGCTTCGCTATCTGGTCCAGCGTTAGACCACCATCGGGATCGCGAATCCACGCCCAGGCGAACTTGGCCTTCGCAAGGGAATCCCATTTGTGGGGGCCGTTGACATGCTTAAAACCGATAAAATCGCGTGCTTCAGCGCGCGAGTCAACGAACAACACCCGAACATACTCGGGCTTCGCCCCAAGGTTCAACGGGTCAGGAGCCGTAATTCCAAACTCAGCCTGGAGCGCTGAGTCGCGGAGTAGCCGAAGCGCAGCGAGGCGCCGGTTCCCTTCTAGTACGTAATTCCCTTTTCGCAGGACAACCAGCGGCTCATAGTCAAGCCAGCCGGAGTTGCCGATCGCCTGGACGAGCTCGTCAACGTCGGCCCCTTCGATGAGACTCGTCAGCGCATCGAAATCGTCATCGAACTTGCCATCCGGGTGGCGCGGATTCTCCAGATCCAGCTGAAGGTCCGCCACCTTCGCGCGGTCGAGCGCACCCGCAGCGGGCGCACCCCCACCGACCCTCGTGCCGAGAGCTTGTGTCGATTCGGTCTGATCGGTCATGCCCCTATCATCCCTCATATGGCCGTCTCGCACTTCGGCGTTGCACAGGTCAGACCTTGTGCCGGTGCTGTGCCGGTAGCTCGGCTGAACCACCCTCAACCAGCCGCGACCAACCATGACACCTTCCGCGGAATCACGCGGCAAACGACGACCAACGAGCACCCACTACCCCACCGAATCCAACTGAAAATCGAAAGGTCACCGGATCGATGCCGGTCGGAGCCACACGGCTGATCGTTACAATCAGCCCAGAAACCCTCGCCTAGCTTCTACATGGCGGGGGTTTTGCTTTTCCCTGGGCACGTCTGGCTCTCGCCCGCTCCCCCGGCTGTTTCGGCCCGGTTGTCGAGCACGCGGAACCCACGGTACTGAGCGAGTTCAGCGAGGCGAAGCGCCCTGGACATGGACCTTGTCCCCCGAAGTGCCTACAGACGGCGCAGTGGCCTCCATCTACGCTCATGACGAATCGCTGGATTCGACCATCGAGTCACGGGGACATCTTGAAGATGCTGATGAATGCACACCAGTCGCTGAAGATCGTTGTCACGGAGGCGCTGTCGGAGCCAATGCTCACCGCGATACCAGCGTTCGCCGAAGCCGCTTCATGTCCGGATGGCGAGGCGGTGACAGCCCAAGAGGTCTCCAGCGCACTCCACAACCTGGGTGATGGGCTTCTCGAGGAATCAGTCAGCGCGCAGCTGTCCACGAAGAATGGCTTCACCGCGCGGTGCGTGCGATGACTACCACCGGGAGCAATCTGGGCGGCAGTTCAGTGGCGACGAGAGCCGGTGTCGTGCTGATCGTGATTCACGCGTTCATGATCTCCACCGGGTTGCTCCTCATCGCGGGGATGCTCAGTGCCGCTGCGGCGTTCACAGACGGATTGACGATCACCATCCCGTTGGTCGCCTCGTTTCAGGGCTCCTCGGAGGTGGGTACCTCGCCGGCCATGACCCTGACCGGGTCCTGGTTCGCTGCCGCCGTCCTGGTCGCAACCTTGACGGTGGCGCTCAGCCTCTTGATCATCAAGATCTCGCGGCTGAGGGACGTGCGTAACTCACGATCCTGATACCCGCCGAGAACTCGTTCAGAAGGTAGCTGCCTACCGTGCCGGTGTTGTGCCGGTAGCTCAGCAGAAGCCACTTCAACCTCCAACGGAAAGCCGAATGGCCACCAGATCGCTGCCAGTCGGAGCCACAAGAGTGATCGCTACAATCACTCAAGAACCCTCGCCAGCTTCTGCATGGCAGAGAGTTCGCTTTTCCCCGGCGAGCCCACCCCGTGTCACCGTTCGACCGGGAGCCCCAAGACGAGGAGCACAGATGAGCACCCGCCGGATCGAGCTCACGATGCACAGGCCGCGCCTCGCGCTCTATGCGGGCATCAGGCCGACGCTCGTCATCGGCGGACGGGGCCAGCCGACGCAGTGGGGCGATGGCACCTGGCAGGTTCCCGCCGACCGGCACACGACCATCGGCGTCTACCTCTACAACCGCATGTGGCGTTTCGGGCAGGCGGAGCTCGTTCTCGATCCCGAGGACACGTCAGCTCTGGAATACAGAGCCCCGGTGCTCCCTTTTCTCCGCGGCCGCCTCATCCACCGCCCGCTCTGACCTTCCCGCGCCGCAAGCGCCACGGATCGCCGGCGCCGTTCAGAGCGCGTCTTTCGCCTTCCGTGCCGCGTCGAGGGCATCGGCCGCAGCATCCGCCCTCATCGTCGCGTCCACCCGGCGCTGCTCCGCCTCCGGAAGGTCGCGCTCTGCCCTGGTCAGATCGGCGCGAGCTCGGGAGAGCTGGGCCTCGAGTTCCGAAACACGCGCGGTGAGCTCGTCCTTCCGGGCACGCAGCTCCCTCAGCGCCGCATCGCGTTCGGCGAGCTCGCGCTCGGCCGATGACTGTTCCTTCTCGGCCGTGGCGATACCCGGAACCCACGCTTTCCTGGCCGCCTTCCTGACGTGATGCCGAGTGCAGTGAGACGCGCGCCAGTGAACCGGAACACCCCTCGTCGATCATGTTGCGCCACGAAGACAAGCAGCCCCGCAGCGG
>NZ_JAGYWT010000340.1:0-2717 GCF_019279095.1 Microbacterium sp. BF1
TGCAAGCGGCGGGCCTCCTCGCAACGCTCGGAGACCCCGACGCCGACCCTAATCGTTCGCACGCAGTCATCGTTACGGACCCTGTAGTGAACCCCGGATTTCTAGAGGCTTACGGGCCGTACGAGAATGTTCACGGTGATGTAGCCGTTCAGCGCGTCGACGATCGTCCAGATCGACGAGATCGCCTCGTCGATGCGGAACTGCGCGACCGCGGCATCCGCGTTCGCCGCCGCATCCGCCACGATCTTCTGGATCGCGAGATCCTTCTCGGTGTACTCGGCCGCGGGGGGGACGACGCCCTCGAAGTACTTCTCGATCATCGCGGTCGTGCGCGAGGCGAGGTTGCCGAAGCCGTTCGCGAGCTCGGCCTGATAGCGGGCCGACAGGTCTTCCCACGAGAACGAGCCGTCCTGGCCGAAGGCGATCGCGGAGAGGAAGTAGAAGCGGTAGGCGTCGGAACCGAAGACATCGGTGATCTCGGTCGGCGCGATGCCGGTGAGCTTCGACTTGGACATCTTCTCGCCGCCGACGAGCAGCCAGCCGTGCGCGAAGACACCCTTGGGCACCTCGAGGCCGGCCGCCATCAGCAGCGCCGGCCAGATCACGGCGTGGAAGCGCAGGATGTCCTTGCCGACCACGTGGTACGCGGGCCAGCGACGCTCGAACGTCTCCTCGTCGGAGCCGTAGCCCACCGCCGTGGCGTAGTTGAGCAGGGCGTCGACCCACACGTAGATGACGTGCGACTCGTCCCACGGCAGCGGGATGCCCCAGTCGAACGTCGACCGCGAGATCGACAGGTCCTTGAGGCCCTGGCTCACGAAGGAGACGACCTCGTTGCGTGCCGAGTCGGGGCGCACGAAGTCGGGCTGGGTCTTGTAGAGCTCGAGCAGACGGTCCTGGAACTCGCTGAGCTTGAAGAAGTAGTTCTTCTCCTGCAGCAGCTCCAGCGGCTTCGAGTGGAGCGCACAGACCTTCAGCCCCTCGAAGGGACCGGTGCCGTCGACGATCTCCGACTCGGGCTTGAACTCCTCGCAGCCCACGCAGTAGAGCGCCTCGTACTCGCCCGCGTAGATGTAGCCGCGGTCGTACAGGCGCTGGAAGAACGTCTGCACGTTCGTCTCGTGGCGCTCCTGCGTGGTGCGGATGAAGTCGTCGTTGGCGACGTCGAGCGTCGTCAGCAGCGGGAACCAGCTCTCGCTGACGAGCTTGTCGACCCACTCCTGCGGGGTGACGTTGTTCGCCGCCGCGGCCCGCAGCATCTTCTGCCCGTGCTCGTCGGTGCCCGTGAGCATCCAGGTGTCATCCCCCGCCTGGCGGTGCCACCGTGCGAGCGTGTCGACGGCCACCGTCGTGTACCCGTGGCCGATGTGAGGCACGTCGGACGGGTAGTAGATGGGCGTGGTGATGTAGAAGGATTCGCCTGCGGGCATGGAGCAATTCTAGGCGGGATACCGCGGGGGGTTACGCCGTGCGCCGGAGGTCTCCCCCGGCTCACGCCACCGACACGTCGATCCGATGCCACCCCTGCGCGCCGTCGGGCGCGGGGGCCGCCGGATCCGCTGTCTGCATCTCGCCATCGACGCTGAGCGCCCGGCATTCGACGGTGTGCGCGCCGCTCTCCGCCACCCAGTCGATGCTCCACTGCACCCACGTGTCGGCCGAGATGGCGGTCGCGAGTTCCGCGGCACGCCAGGGACCGTCGTCGATGCGCACCTCGACGCCGGTGATGCCGACGTGCTGCTGCCAGGCCATTCCGGCGATCACCGCGTCACCCGCCGGGATCGACTGCCCGCGGCGTGGCACGTCGATGCGCGACTGCAGCTTGACCGGTCCGCGATCGGACCATCCGCGCGTCGTCCAATAGGCCTTCGCACGGTCGAACCGCGTCACCTCCAGCTGCGTGACCCACTTCGTGGCCGACACGTAGCCGTAGAGCCCCGGCACCACCATCCGCACCGGGAATCCGTGCTCGATCGGCAGCGGCTCGCCGTTCATGCCGACCGCGAGCAGGGCGTCGCGGTCATCGGTCAGAGCCTCGATCGGGGTCGATGCCGTGAAGCCCTCGGCGGAGGTCGAGAGCACCATGTCGGCCTCGGCGTCGACGCCCGCACGTGCGAGCAGCTCCCGCACCGGCACACCCAGCCAGCGGGCGTTGCCGATCAGCGAGCCGCCCACTTCGTTCGACACGCACGCGAGCGTCACGTCGGACTCCTGCATCGGCATGGCGAGCAGCTGGTCCCAGGTGATCTCCACCTCGCGGTCGACCATCCCGTGGATGCGCAGCGACCAGTCGGCAGGATCGACCTGCGGCACGATCAGGGCGGTGTCTCCGGCCAGATCGTCTCGACGATCAGCGCCTCGACCAGGCGGTCGCTCGATCCGTTCTGCGTGTACATCGGGAAGACCACGAGGTGGCGGATGCCGTCGACACGGTGCTGCTGTGGCTGGAAGGCCATCAGCGAGTCGAGGAAGTCGGGCACCCCGAAGTCCGAGGCGGCCCAACGGTCGAAGTCGACCACGGATGCGGCGAGGTACTCGGCGTCGTGCGGGAAGGCAGGGGCGAGCGCGCGGATCGCGGCGGTGAGCGCACAGGTGACATCTGATCTGGCTTGCCCTCGAGGGTGGCCTGGAAGGATGTTGCTGTGCCCAAGCCCTACCCGACCGAGTTCCGTGACGACGTCGTGCGCGTCGCGAGGAACCGCGAGCCCGGAGTGACG
>NZ_JAGYWT010000341.1:0-2712 GCF_019279095.1 Microbacterium sp. BF1
GGACAGCATCGCAACGGCAGACATCAGCTCCATTGCCGAGCGGTGGGACTCGCGGAACGCGTTGAGCCGATCTGTCCTCGGCCCCACTCGATCAGACAAAGACGCACTGATGCCCCACGCGTCGACCTTCCGATCTCTTCGGCATCCGTGGGGATCAGGGCGGTCATGCGGGTCTCCGACTCAGTAGTGCCAGGGGAAGGAGGACCAGTCGGGGTCGCGCTTCTCGAGGAACGAGTCGCGACCCTCGACGGCTTCGTCGGTGCCGTAGGCGAGGCGGGTGGCCTCTCCCGCGAAAACCTGCTGACCGACCAGCCCGTCGTCGACGGCGTTGAAGGCGAACTTCAGCATGCGGATCGCCGTCGGCGACTTGGTCAGCACCGTGCGCGCCATCTTCAGCGCCTCGCGCTCGAGCTCGGCATGCGGCACCACGCGGTTCACCGCACCCATCTCGTACGCACGCTGGGCGGAGTACTCCTCGGCGAGGAAGAACACCTCGCGGGCGAACTTCTGCCCCGTCTGGCGGGCCATGTAGGCGGAGCCGTAGCCGGCGTCGAAGCTGCCCACGTCGGCGTCCGTCTGTTTGAAACGCGCCTCTTCCGCGGAGGCGATCGTGAGGTCGCAGATCACGTGCAGGGAGTGTCCGCCGCCGGCCGCCCATCCGGGCACGACCGCGATGACGACCTTCGGCATGAAGCGGATGAGCCGCTGCACCTCGAGGATGTGCAGACGACCGACGGCGGCACGGCCCGCGCCGTCGACGATCGCGGTCTCCGTGTCGGAGTACTTGTAGCCGTCGCGACCGCGGATGCGCTGGTCACCGCCCGAGCAGAACGCCCAGCCGCCATCCTTCGGGCTCGGGCCGTTGCCCGTGAGCAGCACCGCACCGATGTGCGCATCCTGCCGGGCGATGTCGAGCGCGCGGTAGAGCTCATCCACGGTGTGCGGACGGAACGCGTTGCGCACCTCCGGCCGGTTGAACGCGATGCGTGCGACTCCGCCGTCACGTGAGACGTGCGCGGTGATGTCGGTGTAGTCCTCAGCACCGGGCGCGAGCACCCATTCGGCCGGGTCGAAGAGGTCGGAGACGAATGCGGTGGTCACGGCATCCAGCCTATTCCTCGCGCCCGCGGCGAGCGCGCCAGGCCTTCATCCAGCCGTCGATGATGGTCCAGGTCTGGACGGCGATGATGCCGACTCCGGTGATTACCGCGAGGATGCGCAACGTATCGGCGTCCACCCCGTTGTCGGCGAACACGAACTGCACGAACTCCGGGTTCAGCAGCTCGTCCCGCACGAGAAGTGTCACCGCCCAGGTGGCGAACGCGATCGAGAGCGCCGTGTTGACGACGGCGAGACCGACCGTCCACCGGCGTCGGCGGTACACGGCGACAGCCAGGACGGCGTCGGCGAGCATGATGGCGAGGAGCACGGTCATCCCCCACGGCCAGAGCCCGGAGTTCAGGATCGGGATCGGATCGCCGCCGGTCGGGAAGAACCCGCGGGTCGCATCCCACACCACCGCGGCGACGCCGATGCCGAGGAAGACGAGAGTGGCGATCATGTCGCTGCGCGCGGCGCCGTTCTCGGTCGGCACGGGCAGCTGGTCGACGTCCCACTTCTCCCCCGTGTCGGCACCGGTGCGCTCGAGCACGACGAACACCAGCGTCACCCAGAAGCACACGTGAACGACGACCGAGAGGGTGACGGCGACGATTGCGCCGATCACGTCTCCGACCGGTGCCCCCTCGATCAACTTCGCGATCGCGACACCCACGGCGGCGCAGGCCGGAACGATGATCAGCAGCAGCTTGAGCAGCCGCCACCAGGTCAGGTAGTAACGGGGGCCGATGAGGTGCAGAGGGCGATCCGCATACCCGGCGGCCAAGACCCCGGGGTCGCCGAGATCGGTGAGGACCGCGCGTTCGGCGGCCTCTGGCGCCTCACCCTGCTCGACTCGCGCCTCGACCGCATCGGTGATGGCGGCTTCGAGCTCGGCGCGGACATCGTCCTGCGCATCCGGCCGAAGACTGCGGATCGTGGCGCTGATGTACCGCTCGGTGAGCGTGGCTGTGGTGGTCATGTCAGTTCTCCTCTGCAGTGAGGGACGCGATCGCCGTGGTGAGCGATCGCCATTCGTCGGTGAGGGTGTCGGCGAGGCGGATGCCGGCGTCCGAGGTGCGGTAGAACTTGCGCGGCCTCGCCTCCTCGGTGTTCCACTCGCTCGTGAGGTACTCCTGCTTCTCCAGGCGGCGCAGCAGCGGATACAGGGTGTTCGCATCCGTCGCGAAGCCGCGCTTCTCGAGCTGGTCGAGCAGCGAATAGCCGTAGCCCGGCGTGCGCAGCAGCTGCAGGCAGGCCAGCACCACGGTGCCGCGCCGCAGCTCCTGCAGGTGCGTGTCGAGCGTCTCGTTCATGCAGCCCACATTACTGTGCGTCACACACTATTGTCCAGCGTACGTTTCGGACAGTCCCTGGGCGGACGGGAAGGGGGAAGTAGCGTGGAGTCATGACGCTCGAGATCACGCGCATCGACCCGTTCGACACCGCGGAGGTGGACGCCTGGTGGGATGCCTATACGGCCTCCGCGGTGCAGTGGCAGGAGTTCTCCGACTCCCGTCAGGGTGGCGAGTTCCAGCTGATCGTCGGTGGTGTGATCGGCACCTCCGTCGCCGACCCGTTCCAGATCTACCGTGACTGGTTCGGCGGTACCGC
>NZ_JAGYWT010000342.1:0-2710 GCF_019279095.1 Microbacterium sp. BF1
CGAGCACGATCTCGATCACCAGATCGCACCCTCGATCCGCAGTCGCATGGCTCAGGCGCCGGCGGCGAGCTCCCTGGCCCGTGCGAGTGCGGCGTCCGCAGCCTGGGCGAAAGTGCGATCGAGGTGCCGTGCTCTCGGCTGACCTTGGCCTGCCCGACATCGGCCTCACGACGCTCACCGAGGTGGCCGGACGGGCGAAGCAGATCGCCCGCATGACCGACCTCCCCGCGATCGTCGACGCCGACACCGGCTTCGGCGAGCCGATGAACGTCGCCCGCACGATCCAGGAGCTCGAAGACGCGGGCCTCGCCGGCACGCACATCGAGGATCAGGTCAATCCGAAGCGCTGCGGCCACCTCGACGGCAAGGCCGTGGTCGACGAGAACACCGCGATCAAGCGCATCCGTGCCGCAGCCGACGCTCGTCGCGACGAGAACTTCCTCATCATGGCGCGCACCGACATCCGCGCGGTCGAGGGTCTCGACGCCGCGATCGACCGTGCCAAGGCGCTGGTCGACGCCGGTGCCGACGCGGTGTTCCCCGAGGCCATGCGCACCCTCGCCGAGTTCGAGGCCATGGCCGCGGCGCTCGACGTGCCGATCCTGGCGAACATGACGGAGTTCGGCAAGAGCGAGCTGTTCTCGGTCGACCAGCTGCGTGACGCGGGCGTGAACCTGGTGATCTGGCCCGTGTCGCTGCTGCGCATCTCGATGGGGGCCGCAGGCCGCGCACTGGATACTCTGAACGAAGAGGGGCACCTGACCTCCGCGCTCAGCGAGATGCAGCACCGCGCCGATCTCTACGATCTGATCGACTACGAGTCGTACAACCACTTCGACTCTGGCGTCTTCAACTTCACCATCACGAAGGAGTGACCATGACCGAGCCGGACATCAAGAAGGGCCTCGCGGGCGTCGTCGTCGACACGACCGCGATCTCGAAGGTCAACCCCGAGACGAACAGCCTGCTGTACCGCGGCTACCCCGTGCAGGAGCTGGCGGACACGCAGCCGTTCGAGGCCGTCGCCTACCTGCTGTGGAACGGCGAGCTGCCCACTCCGGAGGAGCTCGCAGCCTTCCGGCTCGAGGAGCGCAAGCACCGGACGCTCGCCGACAACGTCAAGACCGCGATCGACCTGGTCCCGCTGGATGCGCACCCGATGGACGAGGTGCGCACCGCGGTGAGCGTGATCGGTGCCTTCGAGACCGCCGGCACCGGCAACGTGCTGGATGCCGTCGGCACACCTTCAGAGAATCTGGAGCGGAGCCTGCAGCTGTTCGCCGTGCTGCCGGCGATCGTGTCGTACGGCCAGCGCCGTCGCCGCGGGCAGGAGGCGATCGAGTCGCGGGACGACCTCGACTACGCGGCGAACTTCCTCTGGCTGACCTTCGGCGACGAGCCCGAGCCGGCCGTCGTCGACGCGTTCAACCGCTCGATGATCCTGTACGCCGAGCACTCGTTCAACGCGTCGACCTTCACCGCGCGGGTGATCACCTCGACGCTGAGCGACCTGTACTCGGCCGTCGTCGGTGCGATCGGCGCCCTGAAGGGCCCGCTGCACGGCGGTGCCAACGAGGCGGTGATGCACATCTTCGACGAGATCGGCTCGGCCGACCGCGTGGTGCCCTGGCTCGACGCCGCGCTCGCGGAGAAGCGCAAGATCATGGGCTTCGGCCACCGGGTGTACAAGCGCGGCGACTCGCGCGTGCCGACCATGAAGGCGGCGCTCGACACCCTCGTCGAGCATTACTACCGCCCCGACGTCGCCGAGCTGTACGAGACCCTCGAGCGCGAGTTCGTCTCGCGCAAGGGCATCTACCCGAACCTCGACTATCCGTCGGGTCCGGCGTACAACCTGATCGGCTACGACACGCTCACGTTCACCCCGCTGTTCATCGCGGCGCGCATCGTCGGCTGGACCTCGCACATCCTCGAGCAGCAGGCCTCGAACGCGCTGATCCGCCCGCTGTCGGCGTACAACGGCGTCGACGAACGGCACATCGACGGCTACGTCGCCGACACCGCCGCGATCGACGTGCAGGAGCGCCCGGAAGAGGCGATCGGCTGATCCGAGCCGCCCTGCCCGGTAGGGCAGGGCGGCACCTCCGCTGACTGGCGCGAGGCCCCCGCGTACCTGCGAAATTGCTTACAATCCGATAACGCCTCTTGCTCACCGCAAAATGTTTACGTGATCATTTCTAGTGCAGCCGGTGACAACGACCGTCCCGGCGGGCCCGAGATCCCGTTCCGCGGCCATCCCGATCCAACGAGAGGACATGTTTCGATGAAGCGCATGACACGACTTGCGGCGACGGCTGCCGCAGTCACCCTTCCCCTGTTCGCACTGACCGCATGCGGCAGCGCAGGCGCCGGCAGCAGTTCCGACGACGACCAGAAGCTGACCGTCTGGGCCTGGGATCCGGCGTTCAACATCTACGCGATGGAAGAGGCCGAGAAGGCGTACCAGGCCGATCACCCCGAGTTCGAGCTCGAGATCATCGAGACCCCGTGGGACGACCTGCAGGCTAAGCTCACCACCATCGCCCAGTCGCAGCAGTTCGAACAGCTGCCAGACATCTTCCTGATGCAGAACAACGCCTTCCAGAAGAACGTCATCAACTACCCCGACCTGTTCAGCGACTACTCGGGCTCCGAGATCGACTTCTCGCAGTTCCCCGACGGCGTCACCGCGTACTCGCAGATCGACGGC
>NZ_JAGYWT010000343.1:0-2705 GCF_019279095.1 Microbacterium sp. BF1
CCAAGGCGTGCTCGAACACCTTCAGGCCACGACGCTCCTGCCAGGGGTAGGCGGTCTTGGTGGCTTTGTCCTGGACCATCTCGATGGCCAGCACCATACCGGTCTGACGCACTTCCGACACGTGCGGGTGGTCCACCAGGTGCGCCGTGGCGGTGGCCATTCGCTGGGCCAGGTCCCTGTTGTTTTCGATGACGTTGTCTTCTTCGAAAATATCCAAGGTCGCCAGCGCCGCCGCGCACGCCAGCGGGTGACCGGAATAGGTCAGTCCGCCGGCGAACGGCATCGTGTCGAAGGCGCTCGCGATGCGGTCGGAGATCACCACGCCGCCGAGGGGCACGTATCCGGAGTTCACACCCTTCGCGAAGGTGATCAGGTCAGGGCTCGCGTCGAACGCATCGATGCCGAACCACTCGCCCAGGCGACCGAAGCCGACCATGACCTCGTCGGCGATGTAGACGATGCCGTAGCGGTCGCACAGCGCGCGCACGCCCTGCATGCACCAGCCGCTGGGCGGTCACGGTCTCGTCGGTCACCAGTCAAGGGTAGAGCCCGCGGGAGTGGCCGAATGCCAGGGCGAGGCAGACCCGCACCCGGAATGTGTCCGTGCATTTCGGGGACTCTGGATTCGTCCACGCCCTTCCCCTTTCATGGGGGCATGACCCGTCAGATCCGCTTCAACGCCTTCGACATGAACTGCGTCGCCCACCAGTCGTCCGGCCTGTGGCGGCACCCCGACGACCGTTCGCGCCAGTACAACACCATCTCGTACTGGTCGGAGCTTGCGAAGCTGCTGGAGAGCGCCACCTTCGACGGCATCTTCATCGCCGACGTGCTCGGCACCTATGACGTGTACGGCGGCACGAACGAGGCCGCTATCCGCAACGGCGCGCAGGTGCCGGTGAACGACCCGATCCTGCTGGTGAGCGCGATGGCCGCGGTCACCGAGAACCTGGGCTTCGGCATCACGGCCGGCACCGCGTTCGAGCACCCCTACCCGTTCGCGCGCCGGTTGAGCACCCTCGACCACCTCACGCAGGGCCGCGTCGGCTGGAACGTCGTGACCGGATACCTGCCCAGCGCCGCGCGCAACATGGGCCAGGAGGACCAGCTCGCCCACGATGACCGCTACGACCACGCGGACGAGTACGTCGAGGTGCTCTACAAGCTCTGGGAGGGGTCGTGGGAGGACGACGCCGTGGTCGAGGACCGCGAGCGCGGCATCTTCACCGACCCGGCCAAGGTGCACCCGATCGGGCATGAGGGGAAGCACTTCAGCGTGCCCGGCATCCATATCGCCGAGCCCTCGCCACAGCGCACGCCGGTGATCTACCAGGCCGGTGCGAGTCCGCGCGCCGTGAAGTTCGCGGCCGAGAACGCCGAGGCCATCTTCGTCGCCGCCCCCTCGAAGGAGGTGCTCGCCGGAACGGTCAGGCGCATTCGCGACGCCCTCGAGGCGGCAGGACGCGACCGGTACGACGCCCGCATCTACACGCTGCTCACCGTGATCACCGCCGCCACCGCCGAAGAGGCGACGGCGAAGCACGCGGAGTACCTCTCCTATGCGAGCCCCGAGGGTGCCCTGACGTTCATGTCGGGGTGGATGGGCGTGGATCTGTCGCAGTACGCCGAGGACGAGCCGGTCGGGAACGTCGAGTCGAACGCGATCCAGTCAGTTCTGCAGCACCTGAAGGAAGAGGCCGACCTCGGCCGCGAATGGACCGTCGGCGACTTCGGACGCCACAACGCGATCGGCGGCCTCGGCCCCACGATCGTCGGGTCCGGCGTCGAGATCGCCGACGAGCTGCAGTCCTGGGTCGAGGCGACCGACATCGACGGCTTCAACCTCGCCTACGCGGTCACCCCCGGCACCTGGCAGGACATCATCGAGCACGTGATTCCGGTGCTGCGCGAGCGCGGCGCCTATCCCGAGGAGTACGCGCCGGGCACTCTTCGCAACAAGCTCCACGGTCGCGGCGACCGGGTGCAGGACACGCACCGCGCCGCGAAGTACCGCGTCGGGGCGTTCGCCCGGGCGTGAGAGGAGACGTCAGTCGTCGCTGCGGCTGAAGATCCCGCGGAGCACCAGGAAGACCACGACCGCGACGACGGCGACGATCATGAGCTTGAAGATGAAGGCCAGCACCGAGAACAGCGCGCTCACGATCCACCACGCGATCACGACGGCGAGGATGACGCCGAGGATGGTCCAGATGTTCTTGGTCATGCCTCCAGCCTACGGAGTCGCGGCTGAGGGAATCTCGTCGAGCGACCGGTAGACGGGAAGTCCGAGCTCCTGCGCGATCTCGGCGTCCTTGTCCGCACCCGACGACTCCCCCGGCAGACGCAGCACGGCATCGCAGTGCTGCAGCAGGCGAGGTCGCGCAGCTGCTGCGCCGAGTACCCCACCCGTCGCCCGAGCGCGACCGTGGTCATCACATGCTTTGGAGGGTTTGTCATGATCTTCCCCATCCTTTCGGCATCAGAGTCCACATAAGCACGTGGGGTTCATCATTGAGGGATGGAGATGCAGGAGATCATCGAGACGGTCCGTGGCTCCCGGCAGCGTGCCGAACGGCGGGCGGGATGAGCATGTCCACTGCGCAGGGCATGACCGAGACCGAGCGACGGATCGTCGCGGTGTGGGCGGCCGACTGCGCGGAACGGGTGCTGCCCCTGTTCGACGCGGAGGCACCCGACGACGACCG
>NZ_JAGYWT010000344.1:0-2696 GCF_019279095.1 Microbacterium sp. BF1
GCAGCGAGCACGGCGGCGACCTCGGGACGCCGACCGCCTTCGAGTCGCAGCTCGAACAGCGCGAGCGTCACGTCGCGGTCCTCGGTCAGTCGCCGCACGATGTCGCGGATGTAGTCGGCGAACAGGGCGGGCCCGGGCTCCGCCGTCGCACGACGCTCCAGGTCTTCGGAGGTGGGGGCGAGACGCTCTCCGATCCGCTCGACCAGACCCTCGATCAGGGCGTCCCTGCTGCGGAAGTAGTTCGAGGTGGTGCCCGTCGGAACCTGCGCGGCGGTATCGACCGCGCGGTGCGTGAGACCTCGCGATCCCTCTCGTGCGAGCACCGTGAGTCCTGCATCCGCGATGAGCCGTCGCCGGGAGTCGTTCTTCACCATGCACGGAACACTAGCGCAATCACTACGCCTGTTGTACCGTAACTGAGACAGATGTAGTGATTGGAGAATCATGCGAGAGCTCGTGTACTACGCCGCCGTCACCCTCGACGGCTACATCGCCGGCCCGAACGGCGAGTTCGACGCATTCCTCATCGAGGGTGACCACATGGAGGGCATCAACGCCCGGTTCGCCGACACCCTCCCCACCGTCGCGGCCGCAGCGCTCGGCATCCCCCAGAAGCGCGCGCTCTTCGACACCGTGCTGATGGGGTGGAACACGTATCAGGTGGGCGGTGTGCCCAGCCCCTACGCGCACCTGCGCCAGATCGTCTTCAGCCGCTCGCGCACCGCAGAGGGAGAGAACCTCGAGGTCACGTCCGAAGACCCGATCGCTGTGGTGCGCCGGCTGAAACTCGAGGAAGGCGCCGCCATCTGGCTCTGCGGCGGCGGCGCTCTGGCCGCCACACTCGCCGACGAGATCGACCGCCTCGTCCTCAAGCGGCAGCCCCTGCTGTTCGGCTCGGGCATCCCCCTGTTCGGCGAGCGCCCCTATCGCCCCGAACAGTTCGACGCGGTCGAGACCGTCACCTACGACAGCGGCGTGGTGTTCACCGAGCTCGAACGCCGACGCGAGGGGTGAGCCGGGTCAGCCGCGTGCGGCCCACCACTCCCGGAGCCGCTGCTCGGCGACCTCGGTTCCGAGCACGCCCTCGTCCAGACGCAGATCCAGCAGGAACCTGTACGCCTCGCCGACCTCGCGCCCCGGGCTGATGCCGAGCACCTGCTGGATGCGGTTGCCGTCGATCTCCGGACGGATGGAGTCGAGCTCCTCCTGCTCGCGCAGTGCGGCGATGCGCGCCTCGATGTCGTCATATGCGCTGGCCAGGCGACCGGCCTTGCGCTTGTTCCGGGTGGTCACGTCGGCGCGGGTGAGGATGTGCAGACGCTCCAGCAGGTCACCGGCATCGCGCACGTAGCGGCGCACGGCCGCATCCGTCCACGCCCCCTCGGCGTATCCGAAGAAGCGCAGGTGCAGCTCGATGAGCGTCGCGACGGCGTCGGTGGTATCGGTGTCGAAGCGCAGCGCCTGCAGTCGCTTGCGGGCCATGCGCGAGCCGACCACGTCGTGGTGGTGGAAGGTGACCACTCCCCCGGCCTCGAGCTTGCGGGTGCGCGGCTTGCCGATGTCGTGCAGCAGAGCCGCGATGCGCAGCGGCACGTCGGGCGCGGCGCCGGGGTGCCGGGAGTGCTCGAGCTCGATCGCCTGGGCGAGCACCGTGAGCGAGTGCTCGTAGACGTCCTTGTGGTGGTGGTGCTCATCGACTTCGAGGCGCAGGTCGGTGACCTCGGGGAGGAACTCGTCGATCAGTCCGGTGTCGACCAGCACGCGGATGCCGCGCACCGGGTCGTCGGTCTGCATGAGGCGCACGAGTTCGGACTGGATGCGCTCGGGGCTCACGATCTTCAGCGTCTCGCGCAACTCGGTGATCGCCTCGGCCGTGGCGTCCTCGACACGGAAGCCGAGCTGCGCGCTGAAGCGAGCCGCCCGCAGCATCCGGAGCGGATCGTCGCCGAACGAGACCCGAGGATCGGCGGGCGTGCGCAACACTCCCGCGATGAGGTCTTCGACGCCGCCGGTCGGGTCGACGAGCTTCACTGCCGGCACCTGCAGTGCCATGGAGTTGACGGTGAAGTCACGGCGCACGAGGTCGCCGTCGATCGTGTCGCCGAACTCCACGGTGGGTTTGCGGGTCACGCCGTCATAGCTGTCGGCTCGATAGGTCGTGATCTCGACCTGCTCACGCTGCACGCGTGCGCCGATCGTGCCGAACGCACGGCCGATGTCCCACTGCGCGGTCGAGATCGGCGTGACGATGGACAGGATCTCGTCGGGCGAGGCGTTCGTCGTGAAATCGAGGTCGTGCGTCGTGCGTCCCAGCAGCGCGTCGCGCACCGGGCCGCCGACGACGGCCAGATCGAACCCGGCATCCTCGAACGCCGTCGCGAGGGTGCGGACGACCGGATTCTCGGCGAGCGCACCGAGACGGGCGAGGCCGTCAGCCATGTTGAGCATGGGTTCCAGCGTACCGGGGCGGGTGCGCCCGATCCCGCGACGCCCGTTCACCTCCCGGTCGCCCGAAGGCCAACCCCCGGTCATCCGTCTTCGATGGGGTGGAGGGGCATCGTGCGACTGCGCACGGAAACCCCCACCCTGAAGGACTGACATGACCTCCCCCACCCCTGCGGTGCGGTGGCGGCGTCGCGGACTGATGACGACGACTCCCCACTTCGTGTCCATGGCTGCGCTCGCCTTGCCACCGG
>NZ_JAGYWT010000345.1:0-2695 GCF_019279095.1 Microbacterium sp. BF1
GCCGAAGGCCTCGAGCCCTTCGCCGCGGCAGCGGCCGAGGGAGCAGTGCTCGGCGGGCACAAGTTCGACGGATACCGCACGGAGAAGGGCAAGGCGCGCGCCACTGCGGTCACCCTGCACGCCGAACTCGACGACGAAGACGCCGAGTACGCCCAGGTCATCGGCGACGCGGTCGCCCTGATCAAGGACCTCGTGAACGTTCCCGCCGAGTGGCAGAGCCCCGCACAGCTCGCGCAGAGCGCGGCCGACAGTGTCGCCGACCTTGACGTCACCGTCGAAATCCTCGACGAGAAAGCCCTCGCCGAGCAGGGCTTCGGCGGCATCCTGGGCGTGGGGCAGGGCTCGGATCGTCCCCCGCGTCTCGTGCGCCTCGACTACTCCCCCGCCGACGCTTCGCGACACATCGCCCTTGTCGGCAAGGGCATCACGTTCGACACCGGCGGCCTGTCGCTCAAGCCCGCTGCGTCCATGGTCGGCATGAAGTTCGACATGGCGGGTGCCGCGACGTCGCTCGCCGCGATCCGTGCGATCGCTTCGCTCGGCCTCCCGGTCCACGTGACGGCGTGGCTCTGCATCACCGACAACATGCCGTCGGGCAGGGCGCTGCGCCCCGGCGACGTCATCCGCATCCTCGACGGCACCACGGTCGAGGTCCAGAACACCGATGCCGAGGGTCGACTCGTGCTCGCAGACGGTCTCGTGGCCGCGAGTCGCGAGAACCCGGACGTCATCATCGACGTGGCCACTCTCACGGGCGCCATCGTCGCCGCACTGGGCCACCGGCACACCGGCGTCTTCGGCGACGTCGAGACCGTGTCCTCGTTCATCTCCGCGACCGCTCAGGTCGACGAGCCCGCATGGCACATGCCGCTGCCGGAGTACATGGAGGAGTCGCTCGAATCCCCCATCGCCGACCTGCAGAACGCGAACATGGGCGACCGGATGGGCGGCGCCTCCTACGCCGGCCTGTTCCTGCGCCGCTTCGTCGGTCGTACGTCGGATGCCGACGACGCTCCGCGCATCCCCTGGGTGCACCTCGACATCGCGGGATCCGGCGAACACGCCGGCGCCCCGTACGGCTTCACTGAGAAGGGCCCCACCGGGGCGATGGTCCGATCGATCGTCGCCTTCGCCGCAGCATCCCACACGGAGGCATGACATATGACAACCCACACCTTCGACATCGTCGTCCTGGGCGGCGGCAGCGGCGGTTATGCCGCGGCACTGCGGGCGAGTGAGCTCGGCAAGTCCGTCGCGCTGATCGAGAAGGACAAAGTCGGAGGGACCTGCCTGCACCGCGGGTGCATCCCGACCAAGGCGCTGCTGCATGCCGCAGAGGTCGCCGATCATGTGCGCGATGCCGCATCCGTGGGCGTGACCGCAGCACTGCAGGGCATCGACACCGCCGGTGTCCGCGCCTACCGCGAAGGGATCGTCGCCAAGAAGTTCAAGGGCCTCGAGGGACTCGTCAAGGCCCGCGGGATCACCACGGTCTCCGGACTCGGCCGCCTGAACGCGGATCGCAGCGTCAGCGTCGGCGACGACGTCTACGTCGGGACGGATGTGGTGCTCGCCACCGGCTCGTACAGCCGCTCCCTCCCCGGCCTCGAGATCGGCGGCCGGATCCTCACCAGCGAGCAGGCTCTCGCTCTGGACGTCGTGCCCGACCACGTGCTCATCCTCGGAGGGGGTGTGATCGGTGTCGAGTTCGCGAGCGTCTGGCGCTCCTTCGGATCCGAGGTCACCATCATCGAGGCGCTCCCGCACCTCGTCCCGAACGAGGACATCGCCCTCAGCAAGGGACTGGAGCGCGCATTCCGTCGTCGCGGCATCAAGTACTCCCTCGGAACTCGCTTCCAGAGCGTCGTGCAGGACGAGTCATCCGTCACGCTGACGCTCGAAGACGGCACGCAGTTCACCGCCGACTACCTCCTCGTCGCCGTCGGTCGCGGTCCCGTCACGGCCGATCTCGGTTTCGAAGAGGCAGGTGTGACCCTCGATCGTGGATTCGTGATCGTCGACGAAGACCTGCGCACCGGTGTACCGGGCCTCTGGGCGGTCGGCGACATCGTGCCCGGCCTCCAACTCGCGCACCGTGGATTCCAGCAGGGCATCGCGGTCGCCGAACGGATCGCCGGACTCTCGCCTGCCAACATCCCGGATGCGCAGATCCCCAAGGTCACGTATTCGAGCCCCGAGGTCGCCTCGGTCGGTGTGACCGAGGCCGCCGCCGCCGCCGAGCACGGCGCGGACGCGATCGTCGCCTACGAGTACAACCTCGCCGGCAACGGCAAGAGCGAGATCATCGGAACCGGCGGTCTCGTGAAGGTCGTCCGTCTCAAGGACGGGCCCGTCATCGGTGTGCACCTGCTCGGCGATCGTGTCGGCGAGCTCATCACCGAGGGGCAGCTCGCCGTCGCTTGGGAGGCGCACCCCGAGGACATCGCTCCTCTGATCCACGCGCACCCTACCCAGAGCGAGGCGCTCGGCGAGGCCTTCCTGGCTCTGGCCGGCAAGCCCCTGCACGCCCTCTGAGCACCAACCGGTGCCCGAGTCACTAAGCTAGACAAGCGTCATACAACTTCCTGAAGGAGACTCAGTCATGAGCACATCCGTCGTCCTCCCCGCTCTCGGCGAGAGCGTCACAGAGGGTACGGTCACCCGCTGGCTCAAGCAGGTGGGAGACACCGTGCAG
>NZ_JAGYWT010000346.1:0-2681 GCF_019279095.1 Microbacterium sp. BF1
CGATCGGCCGGGCGCGCGCAGCGGAAGACGCGCATTCCGCGTACGAGTTCTTCGGCGCCCACCAGGCGGGCATCACCACTCCGGTGCAGGATCATCTGCACTTCGCGAGCTTCGACATGATGCCGCGGACCGATCGCGAAGACCTGATCTCGCTGCTGCAGGACTGGTCCTATGCCGCATCGCGCATGGTGCAGGGCCTCGAAGTGAGCGCGACGGGTGCGGTGGGCGGGCCGGCCGAGGCTCCGCCGGACGACACGGGAGAGGCTCTCGGGCTTCCGGCGGCCGGACTCACGCTCACCTTCGGCTTCGGGCCCGGACTCTTCGAGAACGAGGACGGCGACCGATACGGGATCGCCGCGCAGCGTCCGGCAGGCCTCGAACGTCTGCCCGCCTTCCTCGGAGACGATCTCGATCCGCAGACCTCCCACGGCGACCTCTGCATCCAGGCGTGCGCCGACGATCCGCAGGTCGCGGTGCACGCGATCCATCGCCGACCTCTTCGCCTGTCGCGTCATCCCACACCTCGTCGATGCGCTCATCCCACGTCTTCATCACTGTCCGTTCCCTGTATGGAAAAGAGGGCGGATGCCGCAGCATCCGCCCTCTTCACTGGATCGTGTCCGATCACTCGGCCTTGTCGGCCGCCTTCTTGGCCGGAGCCTTCTTGGCGGCGGGCTTCTTGGCAGCCGGCTTCTCGGCCTCGTCAGCCGCGTCGGCCTTCTTGGCCGGAGCCTTCTTGGCAGCAGGCTTCTTGGCAGGAGCCTTCTTGGCCGGCTTCTCCTCGACCTCGGCGGACTCGGCCTCGGCGGCCTCGTCGTCGGTGACGATGAAGTCGGACAGATCGACGGTCTTGCCGTTGCTGTCGACGACCTTCACCTTGCCCAGGGCGATCGCGAGGGCCTTGTTGCGGGCGACCTCACCGACGAGCGCCGGCAGCTGGTTCGAGGACTGCAGCGCCTCGACGAACTCCTGCGGAGCCATGCCGTACTGCGCAGCCGACTGGATGAGGTACTGGCTGAGCTCTTCCTGCGACACCTGAACATCGGCCTGCTCGGCGATCGTGTCGAGGAGAACCTGCGTGCGGAACTGCTTCTCGCTGGCCTCGGTGACCTCGGCGCGGTGCACCTCGTCCTCGAGACGGCCCTCGCCCTCGAGGTGGTTGTGCACCTCGTCTTCGATGAGCTGCGGCGGGACCGGGATCTCGATCTGCTCGAGCAGCACCTCGACGAGCTTGTCGCGCGCGGCGGAGCCCTGCGTGAAGACGCCCTGCTGAGCGACGCGCTCGGCGAGGCTCTCGCGGAGCTCGGCGATCGTGTCGAACTCGCTCGCGATCTGCGCGAAGTCGTCGTCGGCCTCGGGGAGCTCGCGCTCCTTGACCGCCTTGACCGTCACGGAGACCTCGGCCTCGGAACCGGCGTGGTCGCCGCCGACCAGAGCCGAGCGGAACGTGGTGTCCTCACCGGCGGTGAGCGACTCGATCGCGTCGTCGATGCCCTCGAGCAGCTCGCCGGAGCCGACCTCGTAGGAGACGCCCTCGGCGCGGTCGATCTCGGCGCCGTCGATCGTGGCGACGAGGTCGAGCTCGACGAAGTCACCCTTCGCGGCGGGACGGTCGACCGGGACGAGCGTGCCGAAGCGGGCGCGCATGTTTTCGAGCTCTGCGTCGAGCGCGGCGTCATCGGCCTCGACGGCGTCGACCGTCACCGTGATGCCGTCGTAGGAGGGCAGCTCGATCTCGGGGCGGACGTCCACCTCGATGTCGACGAGCAGGTCGCCCGAGAAGTCCTTCTCGTTCGGCCACTGCGTGATGTCGGCGGCCGGGCGGCCGACGACGCGCAGCTTGTGCTCGACCGTCGCGTCGCGGAAGAACTTGTCCAGGCCCTCGTTGACGGCGTGCTCGATGACGGCGCCACGACCGATGCGCTGGTCGATGATCGGAGCCGGGACCTTGCCCTTGCGGAAGCCGGGGATCTGCACGTCCTGAGCGATGTGCTCGTACGCGTGAGCGATGCTGGGCTTGAGGTCGTCCGGGGTGACCGTGATGGTGAGCTTGACCCGGGTCGGGGTCAGCTTCTCGACGGTGCTGTTCGCCATGCTGGTGTGTTCTCCTTGTGATTTCCGCTTCGAATCGCGGCTGTAAGGTCCGTGGGGGCCGTGTCGGGGCGACAGGAGTTGAACCTGCGACCTCCCGCTCCCAAAGCGGGCGCTCTACCAAACTGAGCTACGCCCCGGGGAATCCGCACGCGGATTCAGCCCCACCGAGTCTAACGGACAGGAGCATGCGTCAGAGTCCGGTATAGTCGATGAGTCGGTACCCAACCTTTCCGAAGGTGCGGATCCGGGGCTGTAGCTTAGTGGTAAAGCCTCTGTCTTCCAAACAGATGATGCGAGTTCGATTCTCGTCAGCCCCTCCACTCCAGAAGGCCCCCACCATCGGTGGGGGCCTTCTCGCATTCCTGTCCCTCCCGTCGAATACGCTGACAGCACCGCTGCACGCAGTCTCCGACCGGAAGGCACCATCGAATGGGTCAGACGCTTCGCGACGGCGGGCACCAGCTGCCCGTCCAGTTCTCCGCGGCATCCTCCGCCCCTGTACCGACGCCGCCACGCCGAAGCACGCGCACCGGACTCCTCCTCGGCCTGCTCGGTGGAGCCGCCGTGATCGCGGCCTTGGCCATCAC
>NZ_JAGYWT010000347.1:0-2676 GCF_019279095.1 Microbacterium sp. BF1
TGTCGTATTCGCGCTTGCCCTTCGCCAGGGCGATCTCGACCTTGGCGCGACCGTCCGAGAAGTAGAGCTTCAACGGGATCAGTGTGTATCCGCCTGCTTGACGGCCGGACGGAGCCGGCCGACTGCAGGGGCCTGTCGGCCCGTTCTTTTGCCGTGAAGCCTTCGGCAGCGTACGGTCGGCCAACCTGCGCGCTAGTGCTTTCGCGGCATATCCTCCCTCGCTGCGCTCAGTCCGGTATTCCACGGTCACTAGCACTCCGGCCGTCCTCCCTAGCGGCGAATGAATTCGCCTTCACGGCAAAAAAACGAGGGGTGGGAGGATTACCAAATGGAAGCGCTAACCGTCTACACGACCGGCCCGCAGTGTGGGAAGTGCCGCATGACGAAGATGATGCTCGACAGCAAGGGCGTCCCCTACGTCGAGGTGAACATCACCGAGAACCCCGACGCGCGCGAGTACGTCACCGAGGAGCTGGGCTACACCGTGGCCCCGGTTGTCGTCGTCGACGATGACGATCACTGGTGCGACCTCCGACCCGACCACATCGAGCGGGTAGCCGCTCACTTTGCCGCCTGAGAACAGTAGTAAATAACTCTATTACCGCTTATACTGGTAATACCTACCCAAGGAGGAACCATGAACGCTCGCAACCTGACCCCGTATGACCGAGGCACCCGCCTAGAGCCGCAGCTCTGGCCGCTCGGGGATGACCCTGACAGCTACGGCCGGGTCGACTTCGACAACGACGAGTCGGCAACCGTGTTGACGGCCTACGTTGAACGCGAGGGCGACGGCTACGCGATGCACGTCGCAGGGATGGCCGAGCCCCTGAGCCTGGTCGTCGACGGCGGCGGGCGCGTCGTCCCGGTCGACGCTGAGCTGTGCGCGGGGATTGACGAGCTGCTGGACATGGCCCGCCGAGGCCGCGAGGACTTCGAGCACCAGGCGAGCTATGGCGACTACACCGCCGAGGATCGCGCGGCCGCCGATCGCCGTTGGCTGCTGGCCCAGAAGGTGGCCGAGCTGCTGCGCGGAGAAGCGGAGAAGGCTTGATGCTAATAGAGTCATTTACTACAATAGAGTTATTACTAAGGAGGACCGCATGACCACTCAGACCATCACCGTGACCCGGCTTGCCGATCTGCGATTCGGTGACCGGATCAAGAGCTGGGACGGCCGCCCCTACAACCCGCCCCGCCGGGTCGTGTCTGAGCTGGGGACGATCACCGCCGGTTCCCCCGTGCAGGGCGTCCGCTTGCAGAACCCCAACCCCACGAGCCCTATCGAGTTGGTGCTGTATCCGTCGCAGATGGACGGCCGCCGATTGGAGGTTGAGCGCGAGACATTCGATCCGGCATAATAACACTATTAGCGGCAACACCTGTAATACCGACCGAAGGAGAAGAACCCATGAGCTACATCACCCGCACCGGCAACCTGGCCGCGACGCCCACCCTCCGCGAGGGGGATAACGGCCCGTACACCTACGCCCGCGTCCTCGTCAGCGACCGCATCCGCCAGGAGGACAACAGTTACACCGACGGCCCCACCGTGGCCTACGACGTCGCCGTGAGCGGCAACCAGGCTGTGAACCTCGTCGAGGTCGCGGAGCAGTCGGGCAACGTCCGCGTGACGTTCTCGGGCCGCTACCGCGTCACCGAGTACAAGGGCGAGCAGGGCACCCGCTTGCAGCACGAGGTCCGAGCCGATGAGGTCGCGGTGAGTCTGCGCGGGCAGAGCGTCCGCGTCGTCGGCAAGCCCGCCGCCGAACAGGGCGACGACACCCCGTTCTGACCAGGCTTGGGGGAGGGGCGGCCGAGAACGGTTGCCCCTCCCCGCCTGATGCCGAAGGAGGGGCACCAGCATGAACAAAGAGTGGGCCATGTGGGCCACCGCGGCGATTCTCGCCGTCACATCAACGCTCCTGTGGCTCGCGCAGCCGATCAGCACGGGTAGCGATCTTTGGCCGTTCTACTGACCAACCCGCATCACCGTCAATAGCTGTATTAGAGTTGTTCCCGTCAACGGAGGTATTTTCTTATGACCGCTCGAATTCTCGCCCTCTGCAACCAGAAGGGCGGCGTCGGCAAGAGCACGACGCTATTTCAGCTCGCGCGCGTCGCGGTGCTCGCCGGTCGCCGCGTGCTGGCGGTCGACAACGACCCGCAGGGCAACCTCACGAGCAACATCACGGCCGAGGAGGTCGACGCCGAGCAGGCGGGCTTGGCCGACGTGCTAAGCACCCGCGCAGACGACACTATGCGCGACGTCATCGTGCCGGGACTCTGGCCCGGCCTCGACGTCGTGCCGACGTCCGGGGCCTCACTCGGGAACGTGCGGGATGAGCTGGTCATAGCCGGCGCCGGCCGAGAGGTTCGGCTGCGCGAAGCGTTGGCCCAGGTGATCGAGGACTACGACCTGATCCTGATCGACTCCGCGCCATCCCTCGACCAGCTCACGATCAACGCCCTCACCGCGGCCGACGGGGCGGTGATCGTCACCCACACGAAGAAGTGGAGCCTTGACGGGCTCGGGCAGCTCCTCGACACGATCGGGAACGTCCAGCGGTACTACAACCCCGGACTGAGCGTCGCCGGAATCATCGTCAACCAGCACGAGGAGCGCACCGTCGGCGGGGCCGCCTGGCTCGACGAGCTCCGCGCGGCCGCCGAGGG
>NZ_JAGYWT010000348.1:0-2676 GCF_019279095.1 Microbacterium sp. BF1
ACGCTCGTCGCGGCACGCTTCGCCGACCATCCCGGTCGCCTCGACACGTTCGCATGGCCGGTCAGCCGCGCGCAGGCTCTCGAATCCCTGACGCTCTTCATCGACGAACGCCTGCCGTGGTTCGGTGTCGGCACAGCCCCGGCACGTGTTCCGCGACGTGATCATCCCCCCGTTCGACATCCGCGACTACCCGAGCCCGTTGCAGGCGTTCCGCAAGAACGTGCGCGATGAGGCCGACGAGACCCTCTTCACGGTGCAGGGACTGCCCAAGGGGGCGCGGGTCCGCACGGCCGTCATGGATCAGTTCGACGGCATGGTCTACAACGTCACAGACGGCGGACCCACCTCCTCGAGCGCCTTCAGCCCGCTGCGCTCGAACATGTCGCCGGATGCCGAGGGCGTTCCGGTGACGCTCAACGTCGAGATCGGCGCCTATCGCGGTGTGTGGATGCCGACCGCGGGCGAGCTGTCCGAGATCAGGTTCTCCGGCGATGACGCCGAGCAGCTGCGCCGCGGCACCTACGTGAACACCGAGACGGGCACTGCCGTCTCCACCACGAAGCTGACGAAGGGCGACGAGTACACGGTGGACGCCGTGATGCCGAACATTCCCGACGACGAACAGCTCGCCGAGGTGCCGTTCGGCAAGGTCTCGATGCCCAAGCCGAGCAACGTGCCGGAGGAGCTCACAGCCCTCGCCGCCGAGACGGTGGTCGGCGCGGAGACGCCCATCGAGCGGGTGCGAGCGCTCGAGAACTTCCTGGCGAAGGAGGGCTTCTTCAGCCACGGGCTGGAGGGCGAGGTCATCTCCCGCGCTGGACACACCGCCGAGCGCATCTCGACCCTCGTCGGCGGCGAGCAGATGATCGGCGACGACGAGCAGTACGCCGTGGCGATGGCCCTGCTCGCCGGACAGGTCGACATCCCCGCCCGTGTGGTCATGGGCTACTACCCCGACGAGGAGAACGCGGGAGAAGCCACGTTCGCTGCCACCGGCGACAACGTGCATGCGTGGGTCGAGGTCAACTTCGAGGGGCTCGGGTGGATCGCCTTCAACCCCACCCCTCCCGAAGACCAGGTGCCGAACGATCAGAACACCAAGCCGCGCGTCGACCCGAAGCCGCAGGTGCTGCAGCCCCCGCCTCCGCCGCAGGAGCCCGTCGACCTGCCGCCCACGCTGCCCGACGACCGCGAGGGCGAGGACGAGAGCCTCAACATCGCGGGCATCATCGGTGCGATCCTCGTGATCGGTGGCATCTCCCTCGGAGTGATCGCACTCCTGGGTCGCCGGCTTCAACGGGCTCGCGAACCGCGGCATCATCACGGTGGTACTCGCCGTGATCCCCCTGATCGGCCTCGCTCCGATCGATGTCTTCGGCGCCCTCGCGCTGTTCAACCTGATCGGACTCGTCGCCTCGGCGTGGCTCCCCGCCGCGCCGGTCGTCGCTCCACAGGCGGGAGCGGCCGTCGCCGAGGCGATGCCGATCGAGATCCCCCCGACCGGGACGATCCGCACCTCTCCCGCCCGTTCGCGCACCGTCACCCTCGCCGGCTTCGGGCTCCTCCTCGTGTTCGCACTCTGGGCGGCCAGCGAGGATTCGCTCTGGGCGATGGCAGGCATCATGGGCGCGGAGCAGGCCGGTTTGACACCCGAGGGACTCGGCATCGCGCTCAGCGGCGCCACGGCCGGCGGACTGCTCGGCTCACTGCTGCTGATGATCGTCGGAGCGCGCTTCGGGCGTGCCGTCCCCCTCGTGATCCTGCTGATCGCCGGCGGCGCCCTCAAGATCGTGGAAGGGTTCGTCACCGACCCCACCACCTTCATCGTGGTGTTCATCGTCTGGAACTCCGTGTATGCGATCGCGTTCATGTACTTCGTGTCGACATCGGCGGCGCTCGACGCCGACGGCCGCTGGTCGGGCCCTCTGCTCGCCGTCTACCTCGTCGGTTCGGCACTCACTCCCGTCATCGGCGCCGCGCTCGTCGGCGCTCTCGGATACCAGGGCTTCGCGATCGCTCTCGGCGTCGCGAGTTTCGTCCTGGCCGTGCCCGCCGGGGCGATCGCCCTCGTATCGACGCGTCTGGAACGCATGACCGCACAGGAGATCGACGCATGACCCGCACCCTTTACCGCAACGGCCGCATCTTCACCGGCGACGAGTCGCGCTGGGCGGACTCCCTCGTCGTCGACGGCGAGGAGTTCATCCACGTCGGCACCGAGGACTCCGCGCCGCCCGCCGACGCCGCGATCGACCTGGGAGGTCGCATCGTCCTTCCCGGCTTCACCGACGCGCACACCCACCTGCTCATGATGGGCGAGGCGCTCGGACAGGTCGGACTCACCGACGCGCACTCGCTCGAAGAGATCCAGCGCCGACTGCTCGCCGCGCGACGCACAGCGCCCGGCGTGCTGCGCGGACGCGGCTGGCTGTTCGACGCGATCCCCGGGGGTGAGCCGACCGCGGCCATGATCGATGAGGTCGTCGCCGACATCCCGGTCTACCTCGATGCGAACGACTA
The DNA here is from genome assembly GCF_019279095.1 of Microbacterium sp. BF1. NCBI lineage: Bacteria > Bacillati > Actinomycetota > Actinomycetes > Micrococcales > Microbacteriaceae > Microbacterium > Microbacterium sp. BF1. Next base: position 2,521 of record NZ_JAGYWT010000348.1, read on the forward strand.
CCACTCCTGCTGGGTGAACACGGCGGCCCTCGCCGAGCTGGGAATCACAAGAGACACCCCCGACCCGATCGGTGGACGCATCGCGCGCGACGCGCTCGGCGAGCCGACGGGGATGCTGTACGAGACGGCCGCGCAGCTGCACGCGTGGGCTCATCG
>NZ_JAGYWT010000349.1:0-2671 GCF_019279095.1 Microbacterium sp. BF1
CGCGCCGGCGGCGACGTCTCGCCGACGACGTCGCGACGCCGGAGTGGAGGAAGAGCTCGCCTCGATCGACGCGATGACTCCCGGCGACAGCGCGCACGACGACTCGGGCGATGACCCGCAGCCGACATCGACGCGAGATGTCTGGCGTGCGGCGCGTGCGCGACGCAAGGCGCTTCGCGCCGAGATCCGACGCTTCACCCAGCGATCCCGACGGCGCAGGATCATCTGGTTGAGCAGCATCGGCGCCGCGCTCCTGCTCGTCGGGGGCAGCGTCGCGGCGGCCTACAGTCCGCTCTTCGCCGTGCAGAAGATCACCGTCGACGGTGCCACGAGCCTCGACCCCGCAGTGATCGAGGCCGCCCTCGGCGACCAGCTCGGAACCCCCCTCGCGCTCGTCGATTCGAGCAAGGTGAAAGCGGCGCTGCTCGCCTTCCCGCTCATCGAGACGTATGCACTCGAAGCGCGCCCGCCGCACGACCTCACGGTGCGCATCGTGGAACGCACCCCGGTGGGCGTCGTCCGTTCGGAGGCCGGCTACACGCTGGTGGATGCCGCCGGTGTCGCCCTCTCCACCACCTCGGATCAGCCGGCGGGGCAGCCGGTGATCGACGTGGAGGGTGGTGTGGATTCCGCGGCTTTCCGCAGCGCCGGTCTCGTCGTCCGCTCTCTGCCTTCCGACGTGCGCGCCGCCTTGACCGGCATCAGGGCCACGACGGCCGATGACGTGACCCTGACTCTCAGCAGCGGGCTGACGGTCGTCTGGGGGAGCGCCGAGAAGTCCGCGCTGAAGGCCATCGTCCTCTCGAAGACCATGGCGGCGAAACCGGATGCCGCCTCGATCGATGTCACTTCTCCCGAGGTCGCGGTCGCGGGCTGATCGCTTTCGCGGGGCAATGGCGCGACACGCCCGTGTCTTCGCGCGCACGCGGCCGGGCGGCGCTTACCTTCGATCAAAGAGAACGCAATACCGGGAAATACTTTACACCTCTACTTGAGGTTTAAGGTTCACCCACTTCCAGGCTCGAATAATCGGAGGCCGGCCATGAGCCAGAACCAGAACTACCTCGCCGTGATCAAGGTCGTCGGCGTCGGCGGTGGCGGCGTCAACGCCGTCAACCGCATGATCGATCTCGGCCTCCGCGGAGTCGAGTTCATCGCCGTGAACACCGACGCCCAGGCGCTGCTGATGAGCGACGCCGACGTCAAGCTCGACGTGGGCCGCGAACTCACCCGCGGCCTCGGTGCCGGTGCCGACCCCGAGGTGGGGCGTCGTGCCGCCGAGGACCACGCCGAAGAGATCGAGCAGGCGCTGACCGGCGCCGACATGGTCTTCGTCACGGCCGGCGAGGGCGGTGGCACCGGAACCGGCGGCGCGCCCGTCGTGGCTCGCATCGCGAAGTCCATCGGTGCCCTCACCATCGGTGTCGTGACCAAGCCGTTCTCGTTCGAGGGTCGTCGTCGCCAGAGCCAGGCCGAGGCCGGCGTGTCCAAGCTCAAGGAAGAGGTCGACACCCTCATCGTGGTGCCGAACGATCGTCTCCTCGAGATCAGCGACCGCGGCATCTCGATGATCGAGGCCTTCGCCACCGCTGACCAGGTTCTCCTCGCCGGTGTGCAGGGAATCACCGACCTCATCACGACCCCGGGTCTCATCAACCTCGACTTCGCCGACGTGAAGTCGGTCATGCAGGGCGCGGGATCCGCGCTCATGGGCATCGGATCCGCACGCGGCGCCGACCGTGCGATCAAGGCCGCCGAGCTGGCCGTGGAGTCTCCGCTCCTGGAAGCGAGCATCGAGGGCGCGCACGGCGTGCTCCTCTCGATCCAGGGTGGCTCGAACCTCGGCATCTTCGAGATCCACGATGCGGCCGACCTCGTCAAGGAAGCCGCTCACCCGGAGGCGAACATCATCTTCGGTACCGTCATCGACGACACGCTCGGCGACGAGGTGCGGGTGACGGTCATCGCGGCAGGCTTCGACGGCGGCGAGCCCTCTCTGCGTCTGGACCCGATGGTCGTGTCTCGGCCGGCCGCGACGACGCTTCCCGAGGTCGCGCTCACCGAAGAGACCGAGAGCAAGACCGAGACGGTCAAGCCCGAGCCCGTGCAGCAGCGTGTGCCGGCGACCAGCATCGAGCCGGCCTTCGCGGATGACGACATCGACATCCCCGAATTCCTGAAGTGACCCCGCCGGTCGACGCCTCGGGGTCGTCCCTCCTGGCGGCGCGGCTGTCGGCGATCGACGAGAAGATCGCCGTGGCCGCGCACGCTGCAGGGCGTAGCGCCGAGGAGATCACCCGCATCGTGGTGACGAAGTTCCACCCGGCATCCCTGGTGCGCGACCTGTACGAGCTCGGTGTGCACGACGTCGGCGAGAACCGCCAGCAGGAGCTGTCGGCCAAGCAGGGCGAACTCGCGGCTCTGGATCTGCGCTGGCATTTCATCGGGCAGGGGCAGACGAACAAGGCTGCCGCGATCCGCAGGAGTGCGGGCGTCGTGCATTCGGTCGATCGCGATCGATTCGCCGATGCCCTCCACCGGGCGGCGGACGGCGACGATCGGCTCGACGTGCTCGTGCAGATCAACCTCACCGATGATCCCGGTCGCGGGGGAGCCACGCCCGCTCAGGCGGTCGCACTCGCCGAGCACGTCCTGGCGCTGCCGTCGTTGC
>NZ_JAGYWT010000035.1:0-10689 GCF_019279095.1 Microbacterium sp. BF1
CGCGGATCACACCACCGTGCGCGACGACGATCACCGACTCCGCGCGGGGTGTCGATCGCCGTCGGGCCTCACGCGCGATCGCGTGCAAGGCCGCGATGGCCCGTTCTCCGACCTCGTGCAGGGATTCCGCGCCCGGGACCTCGGCGTGCCAGTCGCCGTAGGTTCTGATGTAGTCGGGCACGAGCATGCCTTCGCCGTCGCCGAACTCCCGCTCGCGGATGTCGGGGACGATTCCGGCGATCTCCAACCCCAGGCGATCGGCGATGATCTCGGCGGTCTCCTTCGCCCGCAGCAGCGGGCTGGTGTACACCGCGTGATGCGTCGTCGCGGCGAGCTTCTCCGCCGCCCACCGGGCATCCTCACGCCCGGTCTCATTCAGGGGGATGTCTGTGGAGCCCTGGATGCGCTTGGCGAGGTTCCAGTCGGTCTGACCGTGGCGGACGAGAGTGAGGTGGGTCACGAGAGGAGTTCCTGGAGGGCGGGGAGCACGTCGCTGGTGCCGGCGGCGATGGTGACATGCGCCCAGGCATCCGCGCGCGTCGGCTCACGGTTGACGATGATCAGGGGGATGTTGCGACGGCGGGCACGCTCGACCAGGCGCACACCGGAGTTCACGACCAGCGAGGATCCGGCCACGATCAAGGCGGTGCTGGAGCGCAGCAGCGACTCCGCCGCACGGAAGCGGTCCTGTGGCACGTACTCGCCGAAGAACACCACATCCGGCTTGAGCATGCCGGCGCAGACGGTGCACACGGGGACGATGAACCCCTCCGTGCTCTCGGGGAGGACGTCGCCGTCCGGGGCGAGCGCGATGTTCTCGGGCACGGCGATCCAGGGATTGAGCTCCTCGATCTGCACGGCGATGTCGCGGCGGTCGAAGACCTGTCCGCATTGCAGGCACAGCACGCGGCGCATCGTCCCGTGCACCTCGATGACGTGCGTGCTCCCGGCTCGCAGATGCAGTCCGTCGACGTTCTGGGTGATGACGCCGGACACGGTGCCCGTTGCTTCGAGCTGCGCGAGGGCGGTGTGCCCGGCGTTCGGCTCCGCCCTGGCGAAGGCGCGCCAGCCGAGGTGCCCGCCCACCCAGTACCGGCGCCGCGCAGCCTCGTCGCCCAGATAGGTCTGGATCGTCATCGGATCGCTGCGGGTCCGTGCTCCTTCGCCGCGATAGGCGGGGATGCCGGAGTCGGTGGAGATGCCGGCGCCGGTGTGGAGTGCGATGCGCTTCTCACGCAGCAGCTCGGCGGCGTGGGCGATGGTGGCCGACAGCTCGGCGGGATTCGACACGCTCACAGGACCTCCTCGAGCGAGTCTACGGTGCCCGGGCGTGCGGCGGACCCGGCCGACGGGGTGGCTCTCGGAGATGTCGGTGCGGGACGACCCCCGGGCGGTGGCAGAGTGGAGCCCGTGGAACTGCTGCCTGTGACCGACGCCTGTGACCGACGCCTCGATGACTACCGTGCACTCACGGATACCGCCCTGCGCACTCTTTCCGAGCCGTCCGGCGGGCTGTACATCGCGGAGTCGACGAAGGTGATCGCGCGCGCCGTCGCCGCGGGCCACCGTCCACGCTCCCTCCTGGTGCAGGAACGCCGGATCGACGACATCCGGGAGATCGTCGGCGATCTCGATGTGCCCGTGTACGTCGTGCCGGACGAGGTCGCCGAGGCGGTGACCGGCTTCGCCGTGCACCGCGGGACGATCGCGTCTATGCATCGACCCGAGTTGCCGGCCGTGCACGACGTGATCGAGGGGGCGTCCCTCGTGCTGATCCTGGAGAACATCGGCGATCACACCAACGTCGGGGCCGCCTTCCGCGCCGCCGCCGGACTCGGGGCCGATGCCGTGCTCGTGTCGCCGGGTGGCGCCGACCCGCTCTATCGTCGCAGCGTCCGCGTGAGTATGGGCACCGTGTTCCAGGTGCCGTGGACACGGATCACGGACTGGGAATCCGCCATCGCGGATCTTCACGCCGCAGGTTTCGACATCGCCGCCCTGGCGTTGCGCGATGACGCCGTCACCCTCGACGCCTACGCCGCCGAACGCCCGTCCCGCGTCGCCCTGGTCATGGGGTCGGAGGGCGACGGTCTCTCGCGGGAGGCCATGGATGGCGCGGACACCGTCGTCACCATCCCGATGAGCGGGGGAGTGGACTCGCTGAACGTGGCATCAGCGGCTGCGGTCGCGCTCTGGTCGATGAAGGCCTGACGCGCTCAGTCCCGCTCGGGAAGGAACACCGGCGAGGGGTCGGGGCGCTTCGCCGCGAGGTTGTCGCCCGACGACTGGTGCCGCAGCCGCCGAAGCACCCATGGCACGAGGTGCTCGCGCGCCCAGCCGAGGTCTTCCGACCGGGCCTCGCGCCACGTGCGCAACGGGAACGGCTCGGGCTGCATGGCCTCGAGGTCGTTCGGCACGTTCAGCGCGCGCAGCGCCATACGGGCCACCTCGTGGTGGCCGAGGGCGTTGTAGTGCAGGCGGTCGTCATCGAAGAACCGCATGTCCTGCACGACCTTGAGCGCCCATTGGTCGGCGACGATGCAGTCGTGGCGCTCGGCGATCGCACGGACGTTCTCGTTGTAGATGGCGACCTTGCCGCGGAAGGCTCGGAAGACGGGAGTGAACCCGGTGTCGATGCCCGTGAAGAGCAGGATGGCCGCGCCCGTGGACGACAGGCGCACGACGGCGTCTTCGAGCTGACTCGCAATGGCATCGGGGTCGGTGCCGGGGCGGATCACGTCGTTGCCACCCGCACAGATCGACACCAGGTCGGGGTGCAGTGCGATCGCCGGCTCGATCTGGTCGGCGACGATCTGGGCGATCAGCTTGCCGCGGACCGCGAGGTTCGCGTAGGCGAAGTCGTCCACCTGCGCCGCGAGCACTTCGGCGACGCGGTCGGCCCACCCGCGGTGGCTGCCCGGATGTGCGGGGTCAGGGTCGCCGATGCCCTCGGTGAACGAATCGCCGATCGCGACGAAACGGCGCCACGGGTGCGCGGTCTCGTTGGGGACATAGGGGGTCCGAGTCGAATCCTGGTCGGTCATCCAGCGCTCCTTCACGAACGTCGTGCGACGCGGCGGTGACCGCGACGCAGTGACAGAGCCTACCCGCACGTGCCCATCCCGGGGAGGGCACGCGCGGGAACTGCCGCGAGTGATCCAGTGTCCGCGGCAGCGATTATCGTGGACTCGATGCTCTCTCCGTCCTTTCCTCAGCGTGCCCCATGGGGAACCGCGAATAAGCTGCGCGCCTGGCAGCAGGAGGCCCTCGAACAGTACTTCGCCGCGGATCAGCGCGACTTCCTCGTGGCGGCCACGCCCGGCGCTGGGAAGACCACCTTCGCGCTCACCCTCGCGGTCGAGCTCATGCGCATGGGCGAGGTCAACCGCATCATCGTCGTGGCGCCGACCGAGCATCTCAAGACGCAGTGGGCCGATGCCGCCGCGCGCGTGCACATCCGCCTCGACCCCCGCTTCCGCAACAGCGACTGGGCACCGGCACGGCACTATCACGGCGCGGTCGTGACCTATGCGCAGGTCGCGGCGAAGTCCTCGGTGCACCGCCATCTCACCGAAGACGCCCAGACGCTGGTGATCCTCGACGAGGTGCACCACGGCGGCGACGCGCTCAGCTGGGGCGACGCGATCCGCGACGCCTACGGACCTGCCAAGAGGCGCCTCCTCCTCTCCGGAACGCCGTTCCGCAGCGACACCGCGCCGATCCCGTTCGTCGAGTACCACCCCGACGAGTCCGGCGCCCGCATCTCGCGCACCGACTACAACTACGGCTACGGCCGGGCGCTGGCCGACGGTGTCGTGCGCCCCGTGCTGTTCCACATGTACGCCGGCAAGATGCGCTGGCGCACCACCACAGGTGACGAGCTCGAGACGCACCTCGGCCAGGACAACACGAAGGACGTGACGTCGCAGGCCTGGCGAACGGCGCTCGACCCCGAGGGCGACTGGATGCCCGCCGTGCTCTCGGCCGCCGATCGCCGCCTCACCGAGATCCGCCATCACGTTCCCGATGCCGGCGGGCTCGTGCTGGCGACCGATCAGACCGTGGCGCGCGCCTACGCGAAGATCCTGCACAGCATCACGGGTCAGCAGCCGACGATCGTGCTCTCCGACGACGCGACCGCTTCGGAGCGGATCGAGAAGTTCAGTGCCAACGACGCCCGGTGGATGGTGGCCGTGCGCATGGTGTCCGAGGGCGTCGACGTCCCGCGCCTCGCCGTGGGCGTGTACGCGACGTCGTCGTCGACTCCGCTGTTCTTCGCGCAGGCCATCGGCCGCTTCGTGCGGGCCCGTCGTCGCGGCGAGGCCGCCAGCGTCTTCCTTCCGCAGGTCCCCGTCCTGATGGGGCTCGCGAACGAGATGGACAAGCAGCGCGACCACGCCCTCGACCGGCAGTCGAAGGAAGACGACGGCCTGGAGGACTCGCTGCTCGAGAGCGCGAACCGCGAGGAGGAGACCTCCGATGCTCTGACGCAGGAGTTCAGCTATCAGGCGCTGTCATCGGTCGCCCACTTCGATCGGATCGTGTTCGAGGGGCAGGAGTTCGGGCAGCTGGCAGAACCGGGCACGCCGGAAGAAGAGGAGTTCATCGGGTTCCCCGGCCTTCTCGAACCGGAACACGTGCATGAGCTCCTCATGCAGCGTCAGTCCCGTCAATCCCGACTGCGCGAGGCGCGCGAGGCCTCTGCAGACCCGGCGGAGACGACGACGCTGCCCGCGCCGCTGCACCGCACGCTCAAGGAGCAGCGGCAGCTTCTGAACAGCCTGGTGGGTCTCTACGCGCGGCAGAAGGGCGAGCCCCACGGCGCGGTGCACGCCGAGCTGCGGCGCATCTGCGGAGGACCGGCGGTTGCGCAGGCGACGGTGACCCAGTTGCAGTCGCGCATCGAAGTTCTCCGCAAGCGCGTGCGTTCCTGACGTCCGCACGGGCCCCCACCCGCGCGATGCGAGCGCTGCTTCGGATCCCCGAAATGCTGTCAATCCGCGTCTGAGCGAGGTGTGCGCGGGGGTCCGCGGCTAGCGTTGAACGGTTGCCCGCGCACCGGGCACCGTTACACCTGGAGGACTCATGACAGCCCCTGCTGCAGTCGACCCGACCCCCGCCGATCGCCGGCGCTGGGCGCGATACCTGGTCGAGGAGCGCGCGGAAGGCGCCGTGTATCAGAAGCTCGCCGCGCGCAGAGAGGGCGAGGAGCGTGACATCCTGCTCCGTCTCGCCGACGCGGAACGCCGCCATGAGCAGCACTGGCTCGATCTCCTCGGTGCGGAGCCGAAACGGCTCCCTCGTGCCGGTGTCCGCTCGCGTCTGCTCGGCTGGATGGCCGGCCGCTTCGGGTCGATCTTCGTGCTCGCGCTGGCGCAGAGCGCCGAAGCCCGATCGCCCTACGACTCGGAGCAGTACGCCACGCCCGCGATGCGCGCCGACGAGAAGGTCCATTACGAGGTGGTCCGTGGACTCGCAGCGCGAGGCCGCAGGCGTCTCTCCGGTTCCTTCCGCGCGGCGGTCTTCGGAGCGAACGACGGTCTCGTGAGCAACCTCGCGCTCGTTCTGGGCATCGGTGCGACGGGGGTGAGTTCCGGGTTCGTGCTCTTCAGCGGGATCGCGGGACTCTTGGCCGGGGCTCTGTCGATGGGGGCGGGAGAGTTCGTCTCGGTGCGCTCCCAGCGTGAGCTGCTCGCGGCGACCGAGGCGAACGAGGACGCCCACGCGGCCGCCGGGGATCTCGACATCGACGAGAACGAGCTCGCGCTCGTCTACCGGGCACGCGGCATGGAGCCGGAGGAGTCCCTCTCCCGTGCCCGACGTATCGTGACCGCTGCGCAGGCCGGAGTGCGCCGGGCCGCCACCGGACCGGTCAACACCCAGGGCGGCAACGACCACGAGATCGTCGGCAGCGACTGGACCGCAGCGATCTCCAGCTTCCTCCTGTTCGCCTCCGGGGCGATCATCCCGGTCCTGCCGTGGATCTTCGGACTCCAGGGCACCACGGCCGTGATCGTCGCCCTCGTGCTCGTCGGCATCGCCCTGCTGAGCACCGGCGCCATGGTCGGTGTCCTCTCGGGCGGCCCGCCCCTCCGACGCGCCCTCCGTCAGCTCGCCATCGGTTTCGGCGCGGCTGCCATCACCTACGTTCTCGGCCTCGTGTTCGGCGTCAGTGCGGCGTGATCGGAGTGCGCGCACTCACCCCGCCGATCGTGTGATCGCCGGCACCGTGTAGTGCCCCTCGAGCACGGCGGGGGCGGGCTCGTACATCCGCATCACCGGTCGGAAGTCTCCGGCCGGTGAGGGAAGCCAGTTCGCCGCCGCCCTCTCGTCGGCGGGGCGCTCATGGCTCATGGTGATCGTGAGGGCGCCGTCCTCGTCGCGCACGAGACCAGGAGTCCGGTCACCGATCGAATACCGCTCGATCGGGTTCTCGACGAGGTAGAAGTCGGGAACCGAGTACATCGTCAACGACCAGAAGGCGGATACGGGCGGCTCGGGATCCAGACGCAGCGTGTACGTCCGCTCGCCGGTCAGCTGATCCCCATGATCATCGACATAGCTCACGATGTACGCCGCCTCATAGGGGTGGTTCCCCCAGAGGCCACCGAGCGCGGCGGCGGCGCGTTCGGGAATGCGCACTTCGGGGTCGATGATCTTGAAACGGTCGTCGTCGAGGGCTCCGATCTCGAAGTAGTCGAGGTTGTAGTCGAAGGCGTGGAAGGTGAGCTTCCACCCGTTCACCTCCGGGCTGGAGCCGTGCGTCAGGAACGAGTGGAGCGACTGCTGAGCAGCTTCCAGATCGCCGACCAGACGCGCGGCGTCCGAGAGCGCGATCGATGCGTACGGGGAATCGCCTACGACGGCGATCCCTGTCGAGGCCAGCGAGGCCTGCAAGGGGCGATCCCGGGGTGCGGGCGGGAACTGCTGCGACCAGACGCGGAGCTTCTCGAGGAAGAGCGCGCTCTCCGGGACGCCGGGATCCGGGAGGGCGAGCCCCGCGGGCACGGCGTCCGGGTTTCGCGGCGTGAGGGTCGTCGCGTCCTGGAGCGCATGCACGGCGGGGAGTTCGTCGTCGCCGCTCACAGCCCACCGGCCCACGATCGAGGCGACAGTCGTCGGGAACCGGATGACGACCGCGTCGCCGGTGTCGCCGTCCCACGAGGGCGGGACCAGCAGGAACGTCCCCGCGCGTGTCCCCGTGGCGCGGTGTCCGACGTACGCGAAGTTGTTCGTCCACGCGTCGACGAACTGGAGGACGTAGTAGCGGCCCGCGGTGTCCGGGACTCGCAGCTCGACCGGGCCGACGCTGAGGTCCACCTGGGCCATCGAGTAGAGCGTGTCGTTGTTGATCGTCACGAATGTGTCCGCGGGGCCGGCGAGCGTTCGGGCGTGACTGAAGGCATTGAACGGGGCGGCAGGGTTGGAGCCGACTCCCGTCGTCGTGTAACGCGTCACCTGATCGAGGTTGAACACGAGGGGGAACCCGTAGAGGTAGGCCTGAATGATCGTCTGACGATCGGCTTCGAGGGCGGTCATGGCGATCAGGCTATCCAGAGCCGCCCGCACGCAGGGGAGGAGATCATCCCTCCCGGATGAGCCCCCGCGGGTGCGTCGCGCCATCGACGGGAGACGACGAAGGCCCCGGATCCGTGGATCCGGGGCCTTCGCCTTCCTGTGCGCGGAGGGGGACTTGAACCCCCACGCCCTTACGGGCACTACGACCTCAACGTAGCGCGTCTACCATTCCGCCACCCGCGCAGGTGTTGGATGATCGTTGCCGACCGAAGAATGACATTACCACGTCCTCCGCGGCCTCTCGAACCGAGGCGCACGCCCGGGCGTGGCGCACGGTTTCGATAGCCTGGAGCCATGACTGATCCGTCCCTTCCGGAGGTCGTCCGCATCGCGAGCGACCTGATCCGATTCGACACGTCCAACTACGGCGGAGGAAACGCGAAGGGCGAGCGCGAGGCCGCGCAGTACGTCGGGGCCTACTTGGAGGAGCTGGGGCTCGAAGTCGAGTACTACGAGCCGATCCCGCGGCGCACGAACGTGATGGCACGCGTGCCAGGACGCGACAGGGACAAGCCCGCGCTCGTCGTGCACGGCCACCTCGACGTCGTGCCGGCCATGGCCGAAGACTGGAGCGTCGACCCCTTCGCCGGCCTCGTGCAAGACGGGATGCTGTGGGGACGCGGCGCCGTGGACATGAAGAACATGAATGCGATGATCCTGACGTCGGTGGCGGAGATCCTTCGCGGGGGCGAACGACCGGAGCGGGATCTGGTGCTGGCCTTCTTCGCCGACGAGGAGAACGGCGGCGTCGAAGGCTCGGCACTGGTCGTGCAGAATCGCCCGGAGTGGTTCGAGGGGGCGACGGCGGCGATCAGCGAGGTCGGCGGCTACTCGATCACGGTCGACGACCGACGCGCCTACCTGCTGCAGGTGGGGGAGAAGGCCCTGATCTGGATCCGGCTGGTGGCGAAGGGGCGCGCGGGTCACGGCAGCCGTCTGCACGACGACAACGCGGTCACGAAGCTCGCAGAAGCCGTCGCGGCGATCGGCCGCACGCGCTGGCCGATCCGGCTGACGTCGACCACGAGAGCCCTGCTCGAAGGACTGAGCGCCCTGAGCGGACGCAGCGTCGATGATCCCGATGCCCTCGCCTCCGCCGCTGGCCCTGCCGAGGCCTTCCTGCGGTCCTCTTTCCGCACGACGACGAACCCGACCGCGCTGACCGCGGGCTACAAGCACAACGTGATCCCCGAGCGCGCAGAAGCGCTCATCGACGTGCGGGTGATCCCCGGGACCGAGGACGACGTCCTGGCCGAGCTCCAGCAGATCGTCGGCGACGAGATCATCATCGAGACGGTCGTCCGGGACATCGGCATGGAGACGCCGTTCGAAGGCGAGCTCGTCGAGGCGATGGTCGCCAGCATCGGTCGACACGATCCCGGCGTGCCGGTCATCCCGTATCTTCTGGGGGCCGGCACCGACAACAAGGCGCTGGCATACCTGGGCATCACCGGCTACGGCTTCGCCCCGTTGAAGCTCCCCGCCGACCTCGACTTCACAGGCATGTTCCACGGAGTCGATGAGCGAGTACCCGTAGACTCGCTTGTCTTCGGCCAGCGGGTGCTGACCGATCTGCTGCGCACGTACTGAGCGTCGCGCGCTCCGTGCCTCCTCCGAACTGAAAGCTCTCCATGCACCTGCTCGAAGCACTGATCCTCGGTGTGGTCCAGGGACTCACCGAGTTCCTTCCGATCTCCTCCAGCGCTCACCTGCGCATCCTCGGCTCGTTCCTGCCGTCGGGTGAAGACCCGGGTGCGGCGTTCACCGCGATCACCCAGATCGGCACAGAGGCCGCGGTGGTGGTGTTCTTCTGGCGCGACATCGTGCGCATCGTGACGCAGTGGTTCCGGTCGCTGGTCGGCAAGGCTCCGCGCAACGATCCGGATGCCAGGATGGGCTGGCTGATCATCATCGGCAGCATCCCGATCGTGGTCCTGGGGCTGCTGTTCCAAGACCAGATCGAGACCGTGCTGCGGTCGATGTGGATCGTCGCGGTGATGCTGATCGTCTTCGGAATCCTGCTCGGCGTCGCCGATTACGTGGGGGCGAAGCGCCGCAAGCTCGACGACCTCACCTACCCGCACGGCATCGCTTTCGGTTTCGCGCAGGCGCTGGCGCTGATCCCGGGTGTCTCCCGCTCGGGCGGCACCATCACGATGGGGCTCTTCCTCGGCTACGAGCGTGCCGCGGCGGCGCGCTATGCGTTCCTGCTCGCGATCCCCGCGGTGTTCGGCAGCGGCTTCTACCAGGTCTTCAAGAGCTGGGGCGAGCCGTCGTTCTTCTCCTTCGGCGACACGCTCGCCGCGACCGGAATCGCATTCGTCGTGGCGCTCGGGGTGATCGCGTTCTTCATGAACTGGATCTTGCCAGCGACCACCACGGGGAGACGGCTTCCTGGAGGATCGAGAACGGACCCCAGATCCCGCGGAACCCGAACCAGGCCATGACGACCGACAGGAGCGCCATCCCCAACGGGTCCGCCCACCAGCGGTGCCGACGGTACCAGGCGCCGAATCCGCCTTCGACCTGCTCGTGCATGCCCTCATGCAATCACGGTGCGCGCCACCGCGCATCCGACGAAGGGATGAGGAGGTCGGAGGGAACGGTACTTTCGCCCGATCCGCCGCGGCCCCGGCTCGGCGAGCGTGGAGACATGGAACTCTTCGGCGGACTGCCGCTCCCCTTCTCTCTCGCTCTCCTGGCGCTGATCGACGGGCTGAGCGTCGGCACACTCCTCATCCCCGTCTTCCTGCTCCTGCATCCGGGGCGGGTGCACGCCCGACGCATCCTGCTGTACCTGGGGACGATCGCCGCGTTCTACCTGCTCGTCGGCCTCCTGTTCCTCTGGGGGTTGGTGAACCTCGTCGACGTCGCGTCCGACTTCCTGGCCTCGCCCGCCGGACTGATCATCCGCCTCCTCGTGGGCGGAGCGCTCCTCATCACCGCCTTCGTGATGCCGACCGGTGACAAGAGTGCCGCAGCGGACTCCCTGTCCGCCTCGCTGCCCGCCTCCGCGTCGGTCCTGCCGGGAACGGACCTGCCGACCGCACACGAGGCGAGCGGATCGTCGATCACGACCCCGCCTCCTGCGCCAGCCGCAGTGGCGGAGCC
>NZ_JAGYWT010000350.1:0-2660 GCF_019279095.1 Microbacterium sp. BF1
CCCCGCGCTCGAAGCCGACATCGCCGGCGTCGCCGAGCGCTTCGGCATGGAGTGGTCGCTGCACGACGTGGCCCGGCGCAAGCGCGTCGCGATCTTCGTCTCGAAGTACGACCACTGCCTGATGGAGCTGCTGTGGCGCACTCAGCGCGGGCAGCTCGACATCGACATCACGATGGTCGTCTCCAACCACCCCGACCTGGCCGAGGCCGTCCGGTCGTTCGGCGTGCCGTTCGTGCACATCCCCTCCGGCGACAAGGCCGCCATGGAGGAGCGCCAGCTGGAGCTGCTGCGCGGCAACGTCGATCTCGTCGTGCTCGCGCGCTACATGCAGATCCTCACCGACGATTTCATCACCCGGCTCGAGGCCCCGGTGATCAACATCCACCACTCGTTCCTGCCCGCGTTCATCGGTGCGAACCCGTATGCGCGGGCCAAGGATCGCGGCGTCAAGCTGATCGGTGCGACCGCGCACTACGCGACGGCCGACCTCGACGAGGGGCCGATCATCGAGCAGGACGTCACGCGCGTGACCCACTCCGAATCGGCCGCCGAGCTGCAGAGCCGCGGCGCCGACGTCGAGCGTCTGGTGCTCGCGCGCGCCGTGCAGTGGCATGCCGAGGATCGCGTGATCGTGCACGGCAAGTCCACGGTCATCCTCTAGAGGAGCGAGCGTACCGCCTCGCGAACACAGAGAATCCTCAGCGGGGCCGCGTCAGGATCGGGCACCGATCACGTCGACCGCGAGCCCGTGGGAACATCGGGCGCGAGAAGGAGGCGGAGCGGGTCATGCAGATCCTCTCCCGCCGCTCCAAGAACAACCCCGTCCTGATCGGCGAGCCCGGCGTCGGCAAGACCGCCGTCGTCGAGGGCCTGGCCCAGGCGATCGTCAAGGGCGATGTGCCCGAGACGCTGAAGGACAAGCAGCTCTACTCGCTCGACCTCGGCTCGCTCATCGCCGGGTCCCGCTACCGCGGTGACTTCGAGGAGCGCCTGAAGAAGGTCACCAAGGAGATCCGCACGCGCGGCGACATCATCGTCTTCATCGACGAGATCCACACCCTGGTGGGTGCGGGTGCCGCTGAGGGCGCGATCGACGCGGCCAGCATCCTGAAGCCGCTCCTCGCCCGTGGCGAGCTGCAGACGATCGGTGCCACCACGCTCGACGAGTACCGCAAGCACTTCGAGAAGGATGCAGCGCTCGAGCGCCGCTTCCAGCCGGTGCAGGTCAACGAGCCGACGCTGCCGCACGCGATCAACATCCTCAAGGGACTCCGCGACCGCTACGAGGCGCACCACAAGGTGCAGATCACCGACGGCGCTATCGTGGCCGCGGCGAACCTCGCCGACCGCTACGTCTCCGACCGGTTCCTCCCGGACAAGGCCATCGACCTGATCGACGAGGCCGGCGCACGTCTGCGTCTGTCGATCCTGTCGAGCCCGCCCGAGCTGCGCGAGTTCGACGAGAAGATCGCCGCCGTGCGTGAGCAGAAGGAGGTCGCCTCCGAGGAGCAGGACTTCGAGAAGGCCGCATCCCTGCGCGATGAGGAGAAGAGCCTCCTCGCCGAGCGTCTGCGTCTCGAGAAGCAGTGGCGTGCAGGCGACGTCGCGACCTCCGCGGTCGTCGACGAGGGGCTGATCGCCGAGGTGCTCGCACAGGCCACCGGCATCCCCGTCTTCAAGCTCACGGAGGAGGAGTCCAGCCGACTCGTCTTCATGGAGAAGGCCCTGCACCAGCGCGTCATCGGTCAGGAAGAGGCGATCGCTGCCCTCTCCAAGACGATCCGTCGTCAGCGTGCCGGTCTCAAGGACCCGAAGCGCCCCTCCGGCTCGTTCATCTTCGCCGGCCCCACGGGTGTCGGAAAGACCGAGCTCGCCAAGGCTCTCGCCGAGTTCCTGTTCGACGACGAGGCTGCGCTGATCTCGCTCGACATGAGCGAGTTCGGTGAGAAGCACACCGTCTCGCGTCTGTTCGGTGCCCCTCCCGGTTTCGTCGGATTCGAAGAAGGTGGCCAGCTCACCGAGAAGGTGCGGCGCAAGCCGTTCAGCGTGGTGCTCTTCGACGAGATCGAAAAGGCCCACCCTGACATCTTCAACTCGCTGCTGCAGATCCTCGAAGAGGGTCGTCTCACCGACGGTCAGGGTCGGATCGTGGACTTCAAGAACACGGTCATCATCATGACCACCAACCTCGGTGCGCGCGACATCGCCGGCGGTCCCGTGGGCTTCCAGATCGAGGGCAACGACTCGACCAGCTACGACCGGATGAAGGGCAAGGTGAACGAAGAGCTCAAGCGGCACTTCAAGCCCGAGTTCCTGAACCGTGTCGACGACATCATCGTGTTCCCGCAGCTCTCCAAGAGCGAGCTGGTGCAGATCGTCGATCTGTTCACCAAGCGCCTCGGCGAGCGTCTGCTGGACCGCGACATGACGATCGAGCTGTCGCAGGCCGCCAAGGAGCGCCTCATCGAGATCGGATTCGACCCGGCGCTCGGCGCCCGACCGCTGCGTCGCGCGATGCAGCACGAGGTCGAGGACCGTCTGTCGGAGAAGATCCTGCACGGCGAGCTCAACTCCGGCGACCACGTGAAGGTCGATGGCCTTGTCCGGGAGGAACCGGTCGGAGACGTAGCGGTCGGCGAGGTTCGCCGCGGCCACGATAG
>NZ_JAGYWT010000351.1:0-2651 GCF_019279095.1 Microbacterium sp. BF1
CCGAGGTCGCCCTGGTCTCCGATGCCGATGACCTCGACGACGAGTCGGGCTCGGTCTCGCTCATGACCATGCATACGGCCAAGGGTCTGGAGTACGACGCCGTGTTCGTCACCGGCGTCGAGGAAGAGGAAGGCCGCTCCACGCGCGGTCACTCTCGAGCCTCCTCACGGTACGGCTTCACGGTCTCCGGGGCGGGGCCGTCGACGAACTCGCACGTGAACGCGCCCCGATAGCCGAACAGGAACCCGAAGACGTCGTTGTGGATCTCGAGGTCGATCAGGTAGCACTCCTGCTCGTCGTCATAGCGCTCGACGAGCCGCGCCCGTCCGCTGAAGACCATCGGGAAGCGGAAGGCCGCAGGCCCCTCGTAGAAGCGCTGTGCCCCCGAGGTGAGCAGGAGCCCGCCGTCATCGGTGACGGCGAGGTCGAGGTCGACCGCGAGGTGCTGGTGGGTGCCCAGGTAGTCGACCACTCGCCGCCGGGCCTCGCTGTAGATCATGGTCGCGTCGAAGCGGCGGCGGCGACCGGGGCGCACGTCCATGGTCCGCACGAAGGTCACGGTCTCACGGCCGAAGTCGTCGACGTAGGCGTGGTTGTCGATCCGGAACGGCACGTCCTGTCCCCGCTCGGGGAAGAGGATGTTCCGGAAGGTCCCGATGAGGAGGAACGGCAGCGTCCACCACGGACCCCGGCGCACCTCGGTCATCACTCCGCGCCCGATGCAGCCGTAGCCGGCGTCGACGCCGACCCCGAACCGGCGCTGGAGCTGCGGGTGGAGCCGCGCGAAATCGGCTCCCAACGCGCGCTCGAAGATCCCGGCGCCTGTGGTCATACGAGCTCCTCCAGAGATTCCGGTGCGTCCTCCATGATCGTGCGTCCGGTGCGTCGCGGAGGCCGGGAGAGGCAGTTTCGTGCGCGAGGTCGGTGACCTCGGCGCAACGATCGCCATCCGCTGGTCTCCTCGGGCGCGATCCCCTGCTCGGCCCAGAGCCGCAGGCGATCGAAGCTCCGCGCCGTGAGCCACCAGACGAAGCGCCGCGTGATCAGCGGATCCAGCACGCGCCCGAGCCAGCCCCAGCCCGGGACGTAGTCGTAGCCGGTGAGGAATCGCACGCCGTCATCCGTCGGCACGTAGCGCCAGTACCCACGCCCGACTCCGAGCGGGGAGAGCACGTCGTCCGTGTCGAAGAGGAGCGCGGAGGTCCGCTCGCCCGTGCGGCTCTGCTTCGTGGCGAGCGAGACGCCGGTTCCGCGGATCGTGTGCACCCGCAGGTCGAGTTCGTAGCGGAAGTCCTGTGCGCCGTCCGCCCGGGTGCGCTGCGGCACGATGTCGCTGAAGCGCGCGTCCCAGCGCACGTGCGAGGACGGGTCCTGGGTCAGCGCCCACACCTCGTCCAGGGGCGCGCGGATGAGGATCTCGACGTAGAGGGCCCGATCCCCTCGCGACCGTGGGAGAGGAGAAGCGGAAGCCATGCGCCCATCGTAGGGGCACAGCACGCACCCCATAGGATTGATCCCGTGACGAGACCTCGCCTTTACTCCGGAATGCAGCCCTCCGCCGACTCCCTCCAGATCGGCAACTACATCGGCGCGCTGCTCCAGTGGCGGGAGCTGCAGAGTTCCTACGACGCCTATTTCTCCGTCGTCGATCTGCACGCGATCACCGTCGCCCAGGACCCGGCAGAGCTGCGTGAGAAGACGCGTCGTACAGCAGCGCAGTACGTCGCCGCCGGTATCGAGCCCTCGCTGTCGACGCTTTACGTGCAGTCGCATGTGCGCGCTCACGCCGAGCTCGCGTGGATTCTCAGCACCATCACCGGCTTCGGCGAAGCCGGTCGGATGACGCAGTTCAAGGACAAGTCCTCGCGCTACGGTGCGGACTCGACCAGTGTCGGCCTGTTCACCTACCCAGTGCTCATGGCCGCAGACATCCTGCTCTACCAGACCGATGTGGTGCCGGTGGGCGATGACCAAAAGCAGCACGTCGAGCTCACGCGCGATCTCGCCGAGCGCTTCAACTCGCGATTCGGTGAGACCTTCACGGTGCCGATGCCCGTCATCCAGAAGGAGACCGCGCGCATCTACGACCTGCAGAACCCGACGTCGAAGATGTCGAAGTCTGCCGAGAGCGACGCCGGCGTGCTGTGGATGCTCGACGATCCGGCGAAGTCGGCGAAGAAGGTCATGCGCGCGGTGACCGACAACGAGGGTTCCGTGCGGTTCGACCGCGAGAGCAAGCCCGGCGTCTCGAACCTGCTCACGATCTACGCGGCGCTCACAGGACGCCAGGTCGCCGCGATCGAGGACGAGTACGCGGGACGCGGTTACGGCGATTTCAAGAAGGGCCTGGCCGAGGTCGTCGTCAACGAGTTCGAGCCGGTGCGCGCCCGCGCCCTCGAGCTGCTCGACGATCCCGCCGAGCTCGATCGCATCCTGGCCGAGAACGCCGCCCGCGCCGATGCCGTCGCCGACGCGACGCTTTCGGACGTGTACGACCGGGTGGGTCTGCTCCGGCGCGTCTGACGCTCGCCTTAGGATGGGGGCGTGACTGATCCGCAGCTGCCTCCCCCGTCCGGTGCCGTGCCCTCCGAATCGCAGGTGCCGCCCGAGACGTCGGTCCCGTCGGTGCCGGCAGCGCCTGCAGGTGCGGT
>NZ_JAGYWT010000352.1:0-2647 GCF_019279095.1 Microbacterium sp. BF1
CGGAAGAAGCGGCGCTCGCCTATGTCCAGGCGCTCGAGTCCGGTGACGCCGACGCCGTGGCGGCCACCGGGATCGACGTGTCGGACACCGCACTGGTCGCCTTCGCCGCCGCCACCGCGTTCATCGAGGACTCCGAGGTCACAACCGTCCGACGCGAAGACGACGACACTTCGGCCGTCGTCGCGATCTCCTTCCGGCTCGACGGCAAGACGCACACCGCGCAGCTGACGCTCGGCATCATCGACGGCCGCTGGAGCGTCGATGCGACGGGACTCGGCACACTGACCGTGGAAACGACGATCGGGTCGGATGTCGCGATCGGCGATGCGACCGTTCCGGCGGAGACGGCTGCACTGCTGCTCCCCGCGACCTACGCCCTCGCGGCCGCACCGGAGGCACTGCTCGAGGGCGGGAGTGCGGCGCTGGTGCTGCCAGGGGTGAAGACCACGACGACGCTCGACGTCATGCTGCGGCCGGAGGCGACGGCGGTCGCGCAGGCCCAGCTCGACACGCTCCTCGAGACCTGCACCGCTGGGGGCACAGAAGTCCCCGACGGATGCGGCATACGGATCCCCTGGGGGACCGAGTTCCGCGAGGTGGATGCCATCCGCTATCGGATCGACACGGCACCGGTCATCGCGTTGACTCCCGCCGGTTTCACCGCAGAGGGTGGAGTGCTCGTGGCCACCATCACCGGGACCGCCCAGAACGGCGAGGCCCGCACGGCCACCTATCGGACGGACTCCTGGAGCGTGCGCGGCGACCTGGCGTTCACCGCCGACGGACTCCTCCTGTCGGTGTGGTGAACGACCGGCGTCAGAACTGCACGCGCGGCGGTTCGGAGATCGCGCTGCTGTCGGCGACCTCGAAGAACTCCCGCTCGGAGAAACCCAGTCCCTTGGCGAACAGGTTGTTGGGGAAGACCTTGATCTTGGTGTTCAGCTCGCGCACGCCGCCGTTGTAGAAGCGGCGCGCCGCCTGGACCTTGTCCTCGGTGTCGACCAGTGCCTGCTGCACCTGGAGGAAGTTCGTGCTCGCCTGCAACTGCGGGTAGGCCTCGGCGACCGCGAAGAGGCTCCGCAACGCCTGCTGCAGGTGCCCCTCGGCGATGCCCGCCTCGCCCGGCCCTCCGGCTGACAGGGTCTCGGCACGCGCCCGCGTGACGTTCTCGAAGACGGCCTTCTCGTGGGAGGCGTAGCCCTTCACCGTCTCGATGAGGTTCGGAATGAGGTCGGCTCGTCGCTTCAACTGCACCGTGATGCCGCTCCACGCCTCATCGACGCGGACGTTCAGCTGCACCAGCGAGTTGTACGTGGCCCACAGATAGATGCCGACGAGCAGGATCACTCCGACAACGATCAGTACCGGCACGAGCCATTCCATCAGAGCCCCACCCTTCCTCGTGTTTCTCTCATCCTAGACGCGCAGTCTGCACGTGGACTGGGCGCGCGCGGGCGTCCCTGCGTCCCTATCAGCTGCCGAGGACCCGCTCGAGGTAGCGGTTGCCGAAACGACGCTCCGGGTCGAGGCGATCGCGCAACGCGACGAAGTCGTCGAAGCGCGGGTATCGCTCCCGGAGGGTCTGCGCCGTGAGCGTGTGGAGCTTGCCCCAGTGCGGGCGCCCTCCGAACTCGTGCATGATCTCCTCCACGGCGCCGAAGTACTCCGTGGGGTCGGCCCGCCAGTAGCGGTGCACGGCGATGTACGCGCTCGCGCGTCCGTGAGCCGTCGACAGCCAGCGGTCGTCGGACGCGGCGAAGCGCACCTCGATCGGGAACTCGATCGTCCATCCGCGCCGCGCGATCAGCGCCTGCACCGCTTCGAAGGCCGGCACGACGTTCTCGACGGGGATCGCGTACTCCATCTCCCGGAATCGCACGGTCCTGCTCTGGATGAGCACCCGGTGCGAGAGTTCGGTGTACTCGCGATCTTCGGTGAGCCTGACCGCGAGCCGGCTGAAGGACGGAGTGATCGCCGGAATGACCTGACCCGCAGCGCACGCCACGCGATACACCCCGTTCGAGAGCAGCGTCTCATCGATCCACCGCCCGACCACCGGGAGCGGCTTGCGCACCGTCGCCTCCGGCAGCCGCGTCTGGCGCTTGGTCAGCGCGATATCCGTGTGAGGGAACCAATAGAACTCGAAGTGGTCGGATGCGGCGACGCGCTCTTCGAGGGTGGCGAGCACCTCCTCCAGGGGTACCGGCTCGTCGATCGCGTGCATGACGTACGCCGGCACGCACTGCAGGGTCACCTCGACGATGATGCCGAGGGCGCCGAGTCCGAGAGCCGCAGCGGGCAGCAGCTCGCTCTCGTGCTCCTGGTCGATGCGGAGGAACTCGCCGGCGGCCGTGACCATGGTGACGCCGACGACCTGGGTCGCGAGGCCACCGTACTCGGCACCGGTGCCGTGGGTTCCGGTCGAGATCGCGCCGGCGATCGACTGACGATCGATGTCGCCCAGGTTCTCCATCGCGAGTCCATACGGGGCGAGAAGTCCGGGGATACGGTGCAGCCGGTGGACACTCCGATTCGGGTTTTCCGTAACATGCCCGCTCGTCTCTTCCTGCTTCGTTGACGCTCTTCGGCAGTACAGTTAGATAGCAAAAGAAGACAAGTCTTTTGTTTTGTCATGCTTTGAACAGGA
>NZ_JAGYWT010000353.1:0-2647 GCF_019279095.1 Microbacterium sp. BF1
GCCGGGCTGCTCATCGCCGCCCGCGCGCTCCTGGGCTTCTTCGGCGCCATGCTGATGCCGTCGACGCTCTCCCTCCTGCGTTCGATCTTCCAGAACCGCGACCAGCGCCGCATGGCCATCGCGGTGTGGGCCTCGGCGTTCTCCGCCGGGTCGGCGCTGGGCCCGATCGTGGGCGGCATCCTCCTCGAGCACTTCGCCTGGGGATCGGTCTTCCTGATCGCCGTTCCCGTGCTCATCCCGTTGCTCATCGCCGCGCCGCTGCTGGTCCCGGAGAGCCGTGACCCGAACCCGGGGCGGATCGACCTGATCAGCATCGCGCTGTCGATGGCGACCATGATCCCGGTGGTCTACGCGATCAAGTCCCTGGCGGTGGACGGCCCGAGCCTCACGGCCGGCGCGTGGGCACTGCTCGGCTTCGGGATGGGCTACCTGTTCGTCCGTCGCCAGTTGCGGGTGAAGAGCCCGATGCTCGACATGGCGCTGTTCCGTCGCGGTTCGTTCTCCGGAGCGATCCTGGTGAACCTGCTCAGTGTCGTCGCACTCGTCGGCTTCCTCTACTTCGTGTCGCAGCACCTGCAGCTCGTCCTCGGGCTGTCACCGATGATGGCCGGTTTCGCACTGGTCCCCGGCATGCTCGCGATGATCGTCGCCGGGCTCTCGGTCGTGCCGGTCTCGCGTCGGGTGCCTCCGCACATCGTCATCCCCGCCGGGCTAGCGTTCTCGGTGGCCGGATACCTCATCGTGGCGTTCACGACGCATGAGCACGGTGTCCTGCCGCTCGTGGTGGCGTTCGTGGTGCTCGGCATCGGCATCGGCGCGGCGGAGACGATCTCCAACGAGCTGATCCTGTCGAGCGCTCCCGCGGCCAAGGCGGGGGCGGCGAGTGCCGTTTCCGAGACCGCGTACGAACTGGGCGCCGTGCTGGGCACGGCCGTCCTTGGCGGCATCATCACCGCCTTCTACCGCGGGGCGCTCGTGCTTCCGGAGGGGCTGCCTGCCGACGTCGCGCATGCGGCGGGCGAGACGCTCGCCGGTGCCTACACCGCCGCTCAGGAGCTGCCCGATCAACTCGGGACCGCGTTGTGGGATGCCGCAGCCTCGGCGTTCGGCTCCGGCGTGATGGTGACGTCGCTCATCGGTGCGGGGCTCGTGGTCGTCGCAGGCGTGATCGCCGCCGTCACACTGCGCAAAGCCCCCTCGCACTGACCAGTACGCTGGGAGGACCGGCTCGTTCGCCCCGCGGCGGGCGTGGGCTGGTCCATCCCCGTGCAGTGCGCAAGGAGTCTCATGTCGCGTGTCGTGAAGCTGGCCGTCATCCCCGGTGACGGCATCGGTCCCGAGGTCATCGCCGAGGCGGAGAAGGTGCTCGACGCCGTCACCGCCGACAGCGGAGTGGTCTTCGACAAGACCCGCTTCTCGCTCGGTGCCGGCCGTTTCCTCGACACGGGGGAGACCCTCACCGATGACGACCTCGCCGCGATCGCCGCGAACGACGCGATCCTGCTGGGCGCGGTCGGCGGAAAGCCGGGCGACCCGCGTCTCAAGGACGCCAACATCGAGCGCGGTCTGCTCCTCAAACTGCGCTTCACGCTCGACCACTACGTGAATCTGCGGCCGTCCAAGCTCTTCGCCGGCGCCCCGGGCCCGCTGTCCGACCCGGGTGAGATCGACTTCGTCGTGGTGCGTGAAGGCACGGAGGGGCCGTACGTCGGCAACGGCGGCGCGATCCGCGAGGGGACACCGCAGGAGGTCGCGAACGAGACCTCGGTGAACACCGCCTTCGGCGTGGAGCGCGTGGTGCGCTACGCCTTCGACCTCGCCGAGCGCCGCCGCAAGAAGGTCACGCTCGTGCACAAGACCAATGTGCTCGTGCACGCGGGGGCCATCTGGCAGCGCATCGTGAACGAGGTGGCAGCCGAGCACCCCGACGTCGTCGTCGACTACCTGCACGTCGATGCCGCCACGATCTTCCTGGTCACCGATCCCTCGCGCTTCGACGTGATCGTGACCGACAACCTGTTCGGCGACATCCTCACCGACCTCGCCGGTGCCGTCACGGGCGGCATCGGTCTCGCCGCGTCGGGGAACATCAACCCCGATGGCGCCTTCCCGTCGATGTTCGAGCCCGTGCACGGCTCGGCACCCGACATCGCGGGGCAGCAGAAGGCCGATCCCACCGCTGCGATCCTCTCGATCGCGCTGCTGCTGGACCACCTCGGCCTCACCGAGGAATCCGCACGTGTGAGCGCGGCGGTCGAGGCCGACATCGCCGCCCGCACCGCGGCTCGCACGACGGCGGAGATCGGCTCCGCGATCACTGCACGCCTCTGACTGCAGGCGTAGGCTGAACGCGCGCGAGGATGCGCCCACCCACGAGGAATGGATGATGAGATGACGACCATCGATGCCGAGGCGACCGTGGCTCCCCTGGAGTTCGCCGTCACGAAGAACCTGACCGCAGCGTCGCCCGCACGGCTGGCCGAGGTGCTGGAGAACCCGGGCTTCGGCGTGGTCTTCACCTAGGACAGGCCGACCGACGGCGCCGGCCCCGCACCAGGCGCAGGGACAGCCATGTCGTAGCTCCAGGTGAACGCTCCGGTCTGCTCTGCGACATCCCACGTCGACGAGGACTTCAGTGGCGTGGCCG
>NZ_JAGYWT010000354.1:0-2645 GCF_019279095.1 Microbacterium sp. BF1
AGGAGGTCCGCGTGAGTGCAGCGGCAGACCAGACGGCGAAGCTGACGATCGGCGACACGACCGCCGAATTCCCGGTGCTGCGCGGCACGGCAGGGCACGACAGCATCGATTTCTCGACGCTGACCCGCGATGTCGCGACAGCGACATCCGCCCATCAACGCACGTCGCCGTCGACGTAGTACCAGTGCCGGTCCTCGCGCACGAAGCGGCTGCGCTCATGGAGCGAGCCCCTCGCAGCGCCCTGCCGCCAGAACGCCTCGAACTCCACCACGCCCTCGCGGTCGAAGGGGCCTCCGGCCGCGCGATCGATCACCAGCAGCCGTCGCCACTCGAGGTCCGGCTCGAAATCGATCGTCTCCGGCCTCGTGGTCGAGTGCCAGGTGCGCAGGAGGTGCCCGGCGTCCTGGAGGCCGAACGCGGTGTAACGCGAGCGCATCAGGCGCTCCGCCGTCGGCGCGGGCGCACCGTCGAGCAACGGCCCGCAGCAGCCGCCGAACACGTCCCCGGAAGCACACGGGCAGCGATCCTGGTCCTCGATCACGGTGTCATCCGACGCCATCTCCGCCTCCGTCGTCATCCCCTCAGCGTACGCTCGGGGAAAAGGCCAAGAAGGAGCACCGTGACCACTCAGCCCGTCGTCCCCTCGTTCACCGCCCACAACGGGTTCGCCCTTCCGGCCATCGGCCTCGGCACCTACGGACTCCTCGGAGATGCCGGGGCAGACGCAGTCGCCGGAGGCATCGGCGCGGGTTACCGTCTCATCGACACGGCGTTCAACTACGAGAACGAGGGTTCGGTCGGCCGTGGCGTCGCGGCCGCCGATGTGCCGCGCTCCGAGGTCATCGTCACCACGAAGCTCCCCGGTCGCCATCACCCGTCGGCGAAGGCACGCACCGGTATCGAGGAGAGCCGTTCGCGCCTCGGACTCGATGTGACGGATCTGCACCTGATCCACTGGCCGAATCCCCTCCAGGACGAGTACGTCCAGGCGTGGGCCGCGCTCGTGGACGCCCAGTCCCGCGGCGTGGTCCGACAGATCGGCGTCTCCAACTTCCTTCCGGAGCACCTGGAGCGCCTCGAGCAGGAGACCGGGGTGCGCCCCGTCGTCAATCAGATCGAGGTGCATCCGTACTTCCCGCAGGAGGAGCAGCTCGCGTATCACCGGGAACACGGCATCCTCACCGAAGCGTGGAGCCCGTTGGGGCGGGCGAGGGAGCTCTTCGACGAGGCCGTGATCCACGAGATCGCTGCGGCCCGCGAGATCACGACCGCCCAGACCGTGCTGGCCTGGCACGTCGCCCGCGGTACGGTGTCGATCCCGAAGGCGTCGTCGCTCGAGCACCAGGTGGCGAACCTCGCGGCGGCGCAGATCGTTCTCGACGATGCCGAGGTGGCGGCGATCACCGCGCTCGGACGTCCGGACGGACGCCTGTTCGACGCCGACCCGAGGACTCACGAGGAGTCCTGACGCAGACCCGCCTCAGAGACCCTGCGTCACCCGCCTGGTCACGGCCGCAATGATGCGGCGGCTGCCGTGAGCGCGTCAGCGGACTGACGCAGCAGCGCCAGCTCACCCTCCGAGAACGAGGTGTTCCGGATCGGCACGGCACCCTTCGCGCTCACGATCGACGGCACCGAGAGCGCCACACCGTCCAGCCCGTGGAAGTCGCGCAGCACGGTGCTGACGGGCATCACGGCATGCTCGTCGCTCAGGATCGCTTCGACGATGCGTGCACTCGACAGTCCGATTGCGTAGTTGGTCGCCCCTTTGCCGAGGATGACCTTGTACGCGGCGTCGCGCACGTCGACGGCGATCTCCTGCAGTTCGTCGAGGGTGAAGCGAGGGTGGCCGGGCGTCTCCCACTCCAGGATCGGCACGGTGCCGATCGTCGCGCGCGACCAGAGGGGGAACTCGGTGTCGCCGTGCTCTCCGATGATGTGCGCGTGGACGCTGGCGGTGGAGACACCGGCTCGCTGGGCGAGCTTCCACCGCAGCCGCGAGGTGTCGAGCACTGTTCCGGAGGCGAAGATCCGCTCGGGAGGAAGCCCGGTCTCCCCCTGCGCGATGACCGTGAGCACATCGCACGGGTTCGTGACGATCACATAGATCGCGTTCGGGGCGACCTCGAGCAGGTCGGGCATCATGCTGCGGATGATGCCCGCGTTGACCTCGGCGAGCTCGATGCGGGTCTGACCGGGCTTCTGCTTCGCGCCCGCGGTGATCACCACGACGTGCGAGCCGGCGGCGACCGAGATGTCGCTGCCGCCGATGATGTCGCTGGAGCCCGTGAACTGCGTGCCGTGGGCGAGGTCGAGCACCTCTGCCTCGACCTTCTCGGTGGCGATGTCGTACAGCGCGACATGACGGGCGGAACCCCGGATCAGTGCCGCGTAGGCGACACTCGACCCGACGCTTCCTGCGCCGACGACCGTGAGCTTCGAGTTCTCGATGATCTCCATGCGCTCAGTCTCGCAGTGGTGAACCCCGATCAGCGAGCGATCTCGCCGGATCAATGTGTCCCACAGAGAAGGTCACAGAGCGGCGGCGACCGCCTCCGTCGCGGTCGCGTGCGTGAACCGGAACCCCGAGCGCTCCAGCACCAGCGGCCGCACGTCGGCATCGGGAAGCAGCAGCGAATCGGCCG
>NZ_JAGYWT010000355.1:0-2633 GCF_019279095.1 Microbacterium sp. BF1
CGCGATCGAGGGGAGAGCGCGTCACCGCAGGCAGCCGGTGCGGTCCCTGTCGCAACCACGTGCCCGGAACATCGCCGTTACGACGCCAGCGGGTTCCGTTCCATCGAGAGGCTGCCCGCGCCCGAGCGGCAGCGACACGATCACGCGCCTGCGCCGTGGAGAGATCGCCTCTCTTGCCCGCCATCGCTCGCGATGCGGCGACACGGTTCACCTGCAGATCGATGTCGATGCGATCACGGAGCGGTCCGGACAACCGAGTGGAGTAACGCCTGATCGACATGGGAGGGCAGACGCACTCGGCACCGCGAACACCATGATTCCCACACGGGCAGGGGTTCATCGCGAGGAGCAACTGGAAACGGGCGGGGAAAGTGGCGGTGAATCCTGCTCGATGCACCTCGATCACCCCCGACTCGAGCGGCTGTCTCAGCGCATCGAGCGCGACGCGCGAGAACTCGGCGGCTTCATCGAGGAACAGCACGCCGCGGTGCGCCCGCGCGATCGCTCCCGGTCTCGCGGTGCGGGAGCCGCCGCCGACGAGAGCGGCGACCGACGCGCTGTGATGCGGCGCTTCGAGCGGCGGAAGCGGATCGAGAGCTACGACCGCCTCTCCGCTGAGCGAGCGCACGGACGCGACCTCGAGGGCTTCCTGTTCCTCGAGCGCGGGCAGTATCCCCGGGAGCCTGCGGGCGAGCATCGTCTTCCCCGCTCCCGGGGGGCCGCTCAGAAGCATGTGATGACCACCGGCTGCTGCGACCACGAGTGCGTCCACAGCGTCGTCCTGACCCACGACATCGGCCAGGTCGAGGCTGTCGCCCCGACTGTGCGCGGCCGATGCGATTTCGACGGCCTCCACATCGGGCGCCTCGACATCGGCGCCATACCAGACCGCCACCTCGGCGAGAGAGGCTGCCGCGCGAATCTCGACGCCGGGAACCAGCCGCGCCTCGGCTTCGTTACCCCGAGGCACGATCACCGTCTCGAATCCGGCTCGCGCCGCGGCGAAAACTGCGGGAAGCACGCCGGGAACGGGACGGATCCTGCCGTCGAGGCCGAGCTCGCCGATGTGGACGGTCGCGGCGATCGAACGCGCCTCGATGGATCCGCCGGCGGCGAGACAGGCCATGGCTATCCCCAGATCGAATCCGGCCCCGTGCTTGGGAAGGCTCGCCGGTGAGAGGTTCACCGTGAGTCGTCGCCGTGGCAGGTCCAATCCGGCGTTCTTGCAGGCGTTGTGCACGCGTTGGACGGCCTCGCCCAGCGACTTGTCCGGCAGCCCGATGATGCGGAACTCGGGAGTCTGATTCGACATGTCGGCCTCGACCTCGACCAGATGCCCGTCGACTCCGGTGAGAGCGACCGCCCAGGTGCGCGCGGTGGTCATGCGATGTCCACGAGATGCTCGAGCGCGCCGGAGGACGGATCTGGTCCGATGATGCCTATGGCTTCGAGTCGCACACGTCGACCGCGGGCGGCTTCCGGATTCTCCGCGACCCATGCCTGCGCGAGTTGCCACAGCCGACGTCGCTTACGGGCGTCGATCGCCTCGAACGGGTGGCCGTAGGCGGTCGTCCGTCGCGTCTTGACCTCGACCACAGCGAGATGACCGTCGCGCGCGGCGACGATGTCGATCTCTCCCTGCGCGCACCGCCAGTTCCGCGCGAGCACGGTGTACCCGTTGCCCCTCAGATGCTGTGCGGCGCGCTCTTCGCCTGCTCTTCCGAGTTCATCCTTCGCTGCCATGTGCCCAGCATCACGCGGGGTGCGTTCCGAAAGGAGCGATTCGATGCCGCTTCCGCGGCATCTGGGGAGAAGTCAGCTCTCCGAGATCGTGTGGAGGGCGTGCGAAGGCGGCGGGCCGAGAGGAACCGTCACTCGCCGTCGAGGGAGAGCTCCTGCGGGAGCTCGAACTCCCGGCGCTGCAGTTCCTCGACATTGACGTCCTTGAACGTCAGCACGCGCACAGCCTTGACGAAGCGATCGGCACGGTAGATGTCCCACACCCAGACGTCGGTCATCGAGATCTCGAAGTAGAAGTCATGCTCGGTGTCCCGACGGACGACATTGACTTCGTTGGCCAGGTAGAACCGGCGTTCGGTCTCCACGACGTACTGGAACTGCGACACCACATCCCGGTACTCCCGGAACAGTGCCAGCTCGAGCTCGCGGTCGTAGTCGTCGAAGGCTTCCTCATCCATGATGTCTCCATCCTAGAGTCGCAGGCACCGCGGCGCGTCATCGACCGCTCGGGCACGGCCGGTGCGATCCGCTCAGAACAGGGTGGGCACGTCCGCGATCGCCCAGGATGCCCTGTGGTGCGGGGAGAGCCCGACAGTCCGGATCGCGTCGCGATGCGCGGAGCTGGCGTAGCCCTTGTTGCGATCCCACTGATACGCGGGATCCGTCTCGTGGAGCTCGGTCATGTATGTGTCCCGCGCGACCTTCGCGATCACGGATGCCGCCGAGACCGATGCGCAGTCCCGGTCGGCCTTGACCACCGGACGCACCCGGAGCGGGGCGGGATGCACCTTCGACAGATAGTCGTGATTGCCGTCGAGCAGGACGAGAGCACCGTCGAGCGCCGCGCCCTGATCGGCGACGGCCTGAACCGCCCGCGACGCGGCGAGACCGAG
>NZ_JAGYWT010000356.1:0-2632 GCF_019279095.1 Microbacterium sp. BF1
GCGAGCACAGGCGGAGGCCCTCGCTCTCACCGACGCCGCGGCGGCGAACGAAGCGCAGGCGCGCGCCGACGAGATGGTCGAGGCAGACACACGGCTGGGGACCATGGCGGACTGGCTGGTGGCGGGCTGGAAGCGGCAGCGCTTCGACGGGCTCGGCGACCAGTACGACCCGGACGGCCCGCTCCCGTCGGTGTTCGTGGCCGGCGCCCTGGTGGGCGTCGTTTCGGGGCTCGGCAAGGTCCGACCGGGCATGGTGCTGTCGGGGGTGACGGATCCCGTGCGAGTGACGCCGGTCAAGACCACGACTCCGAACGCGCCGACAGGCCTCGCTGCGGCCTTCCGGCGGGTGCCCGGAGCGTCCGCGCAGGTCGCGGTCGAGAAGTACACGATGGTCGGGGGCGCGACCCGGTACGTGGCCTACATCGCCGGGACTCGGAATTCGCTGCCGTGGCAGGCGGGGGAGTCGGAGCCGTGGGACATGAAGTCGAACGTCGAGCTCTATCAGGGCGGCCCGTCGGCGTCGTATCAGGCCACCCTCGATGCCCTCACGGCGGCGGGTGTGGAGCCGGGCGACCGGGTCGACGTGGTCGCGCACTCGCAGGGCGGGATGATCGCCGCCCGCCTGGCGATGGAGAGCGAGTTCGAGGTGTCGGTCATGATGACTGCGGGCAGTCCCACCGAGCCGAGTCTGACCGACGACCAGACTCTGCTCCAGCTGCGTCATACCGACGACGTCGTGTCCGCGCTCGCCGCGGGCGGGTCGGCGGAGGGGACGGGATCTCCCGACAGTTTCACCGCGTCGCGCGTCGGCGATCCGCACGGCGGAATCCAGGATCTGAAGCTGCAGACCCACGGCCTGGAGACCTACGTCGCGACGGCGGAGAGGGTCGACGCGTCAGACGACCCGCGGGCCGAGGCCGTCGACGAGTACTGGGAAGAGCTCGGTGAAGCCGTAGAGGTTGAGCGCATCGAGTTCCATGCCGAGCGGGCGGGGTGAACCCGACCGACTCAGTCGCGGCGGTTCTTGCTCTGCGGTCGCAGGATGAAGCCGAAGATGCCGTTGATCACCGAGATGATGAGCGCGGCGAGCACGCCCCACCAGAAGTCGCCGACCGTCAGGCCCCAGCCGAAGCCGCTCGTGATCCACGCGGTCAACCACAGCAGGAAGCCGTTGATCAGGAAGCCGATCAGACCGAACGTGATGATGTAGAGCGGAAACGCGACGATCTTCACGATCGTGCCGATGATCGTGTTCACGAGCGCGAAGATCGCGGCCACCGCGAGCAGGGTCAGTACGAGCTGCAGCGTCTCGCCCGGCGGGAAGGCGGTGATCACCACCTGCAGGGCAGGGATCAGGGTGACGACCCAGAGGGCGAAGGCGTTGACGACGACGCGGATGATGAAGCGCATGGTCCGACCAGTGTCCCACGGACGCCCGCGAGATGTCAGCGCACCGATCTCGCGGGGGGTCGGCGGTGTTCAGCGGCGGTGAGCGCGCAGCAGTGCGGCGATCTCATCGAGGCCGGCTTTGCTCTGTGCAGTCCGAAGGATGAGGTCGAAGGCAAGCTCCGTCTCCATGTCGATGATGACGTTGTTCATCTCGAGGAATGTCAGGGTGAGGACCCAGGAGAAGCGCTTGTTCCCATCGAACAGAGGGTGATTCTGACTCAGAGACGACAGCAGTGCTGCTGCCTTGACTTCGAGATCCGGGTAGGCCTCGACTCCGAACATCGAACTCGATGGCCGGGCGAGCGCGGAGGAGAGAAGCCCGATGTCTCGGATGTGGAGGCCGAGTTCCTCGGTGACGCCTACTGCGTGCGGAAGCTCGACGTACCGAGTCACGCGTCTTCGAGCTTCTTGAGGAGATCGGCGTAACGGTCAGCTACCCCGCGGGCGATCGACACGGCCTGCTCGGTCGTAACCTCCTCGCGGAGAAAACGATCCGCCGCCTCGATGAGGAGTGCGTGCTTGGACGTGTGTCGCCGCGATGCCAGCTCGCCGAGCTGTGCATCGAGTTCTTCCGGAAGTCGCACCGTCATCGCCATACCAGAATGGTATCACCGCGTATCGAGTGCCGACAGGGGAGAAGCCGCAAATGGCCGATCCCGCCGCCCTCGTAGACTCGACCTCGTGACCGAGCCCATCCTGCCCCGCATCCGTCCCGCCATCGCCGCGCTCGCGCCGTATCGCCAGGGCAAGCAGGCAGGCCCCGACGCGTTCAAGCTCTCGAGCAACGAGAACCCGTTCGATCCCCTGCCCTCGGTGCTCGAGGCGCTGCAGAGCACGACGCCGATCAACCGCTACCCCGACGCCACGGCCGGGCGCCTGCGCGCGCGTCTCGGTGCCCGCTACGGAGTCGAGCCCGACCAAGTGCACGTCGCATCATCGACCTCGCCCACGTCAAGCCGAACACGCTCGGCAACACCCGCATGCTCAAGGTGCTCTGACTCCGCCTCCGCCCGTGCCGTGGGGCCTCCCAGGCTGAGGGCGGAGGATCGCTTAGCCTGGAGTCATGCCCCGTCGCTCCGCCGCCGTCTACCGTCGTCGGCGACTGGTCGTGATCGGAGGGCTCGTCCTGGCCGTCGCGGCCATCGGCATCGGATCCTGGCTCCTGATCGCGCGCCCGTGGGCC
>NZ_JAGYWT010000357.1:0-2623 GCF_019279095.1 Microbacterium sp. BF1
CGCTCAAGGACGGCATCTCCTCGGAGAACGCGAAGAAGATCAACAAGATCATCCGCGACGAGGGCCCCAAGGGCGTGAAGAGCCAGATCCAGGGCGACGAGCTGCGCGTGCAGTCCAAGAGCCGCGAAGCGCGCAAGTGGTGGACGGGTGAGATCTCCCGTCTCGCGAACGCCCAGGAGAAGGACGCCACCGAGCTCATCAGCCCGGAGAACGTCGCAGCCCTGCAGCAGCTCGTCGACGCCGGCACCCTCACCGACAAGCTCGCTCGCCAGGTGCTCGAAGGCGTCATCGCCGGCGAGGGCAACCCGCAGGAGGTCGTCGACGCCCGTGGACTCGCGGTCGTTTCGGACGACGGCGCATTGATCGCCGCCATCGACGAAGCACTCGCCGCGCAGCCCGACGTCATGGCGAAGATCAAGGACGGCAAGGTGCAGGCCGCCGGTGCCGTCATCGGAGCGGTCATGAAGGCGATGAAGGGCCAGGCGGACGCCGCACGCGTCCGTGAACTCATTCTCGAGCGCGCTGCGCAGTAGCGTGCGACCCCGGGCCTCATGTCGGAGGCCCGGGGGAGGATGGATGCATGGGACACGGTGACGGCAGCGGACGCATCGTCTCCGCCATCGATGCCGACGACACCGGCACGAGGATCCTGCACGTCGACATGGACGCGTTCTACGCGGCGGTCGAGGTGCTCGATGATCCCTCTCTCCGCGGTCTGCCGCTGATCATCGGCGCGCCGGACGGCCGTTCGGTCGTCTCGAGCGCGTCGTATGAGGCCCGCCGATACGGCGTTCGCGCGGCGATGCCGGTTTCGCAGGCTCTCAGGCTGTGTCCGTCCGCGCGTATCGTCCCCCCGCACTTCCACCGGTACCAGGAGGTCTCTCGGCAGGTGATGGCGATCTTCGAATCGTTCACACCGCTCGTGGAGCCGCTGTCCGTCGACGAGGCGTTCCTCGATGTGCAGGGTGTGCGTCGTCTCTGGGGGAGCCCCGCGCGCATTGCCGAACTCATCCGAGCGCGCGTCCTCGATGAGGTCGGGATCACGTGCAGCGTCGGCGTCGCCGCCACCAAGCACGTCGCCAAGATGGCTTCGACGATATCCAAGCCCGACGGGATGCTCGTCGTCGCGGCGAAGGACACGCTCGACTTCCTCTCTCCTCGACCGGTCCGTGCCATGTGGGGCGTCGGGCCGAAGGCCGCTGAAGCGCTGGAGGCTCGGGGGATCCGAACGGTGCGAGATGTGCGAGATGCCCCGCGCGAGATGATCGAACGCGCTGTCGGGCCTGCGCTGAGTGCGCGACTCGCACAGCTCGCCCGGGGAGAGGATGCGCGCGTCGTCGACACGGAGCGCGTGGAGAAGAGCATCGGTCATGAGGAGACCTTCGACGCCGACATCCTCGACCGCTCGTTCCTGCGGGCGGAACTGCTCCGACTGGCCGACCGCGTCGCTGCCCGGCTCCGCCGAGCGGAGTGGGAGACATCGACCGTCGCGATCAAGATCCGTTTCGATGACTTCCGTACGCTGAGCCGGTCCCAGACACTGAGCGAGCCCACAGCAGTGGGTCAGCGCATTGGAGAAGCCGCTCAGTCCCTGTTCGAGCAGATCGACCGTCGTGATCCGGTGCGACTCGTCGGCGTCCGTGCCGAGAATCTTCGACCAGCCGGCGGAGGCGCCCTCGGGCTCTGGGACGACGACGAGGACTGGCGCCGAGTCGAGGGCGCGATGGATGAGGCCGTCGCCCGGTTCGGCGCGGCGACGATCAGTCGCGCCCGACACATCGGCCGCGGCGATGGCAGAGGCGCCGCACAACACCCGAAAGCCCACGGCCTGGATTGATCCCACAGGGCATGGTTCCTCGGCTAGCGTGGGGTTATGCCGAACATTGCACTGGAACTCGGAAAACAAGCTGCGTCCTTCGGCGTGAAGAGCGCGTACGGAGAGCCGCAGGACGTCGACGGTGTGAGCATCACGCCGGTCGCGTTCACCTACTCGGGCTTCGGCGGTGGCAGCGGAGACGGTGCCGAAGGTGGCGGTGGCGGTGGAGTCTCCGTTCCCGTCGGCGTGTATGTGCGTCGCGAAGAGGGCTTGCGCTTCGAGCCGAACATCGTCACGCTTCTCGTGGTCGCCGTGCCGTTCGTCTGGGTCGCCGGACGGGCGCTCACCCGCATCATTCGTGCCCTCAAGAAGTGACGACCCGGTCTCAGCCGCGCTGGAGCAGGCTGCGACACTGATCGAGCAGGATGTCCGCGCCGTCGCCGCTGTCAACCCGGTCGTGCTCATCGACGGGGGAAGCGGAGCGGGGAAGTCCTCTCTCGCCTCCCTGCTCGTGCGTCGCTGGCCCGTGGTCGGCCATGTGCAGCTCATCGCGCTGGACTCGCTGTACCCCGGCTGGGATGGTCTCGAAGGCGGCGTCGAGCGCGCCCTGGAGTGGATCCTCCGCCCGCACGGCCGCGGCTACCTCGGGACTTGGCGGCGGTGGGACTGGGAGGCTCAGGCTGAAGCGGAAAGCCACGCCGTCGATCCGGCTCTCGGCGTGATCGTCGAGGGCAGCGGGATACTCCGGGCGTCGACCGCCGGCCTCGCCGACGTCAGAATCTGGGTGGAGTCCGCGGAGGCGTCGCG
>NZ_JAGYWT010000358.1:0-2623 GCF_019279095.1 Microbacterium sp. BF1
GTGGGCGTTCGACGTCTCGGCGACGATCGCCCCCGGTGGGCCGCTCGCCTCGATCCTGCAGGCGACCGTCGGCTTCATGCCCGCGATGACGTGGCTTCAGGTCATCGGATGGGTGCTCTACATCTCGATCGTCGGATGGCTCTACATCCGCGGTCTCCGCTCGATGCGTCCGTCGAAGCCGCGCGGCTCGACCGAACCCTCATCCGAATCCCCCTCTCTCTCACAACAAGGAGCAGCATGACCACCTCGCACCGGATCCTGGGGGTGCTCGCCGCCACGGGAGCAGCCGTCCTCGTCCTGAGCGGCTGCGTCGCGAAGAGTGACGCGCAGGCCACCGCGGCCTTCGACGTCTCGTCGACCGCCACCGACTGCGCCGTGTCCGCGGCGACGGCGAAGAGCGGGACGCTGACCTTCAACGTCAAGAACGACACCGATCAGGTCTCGGAGTTCTACCTGCTGGCCGAGGACGGGCTGCGTATCGTCGGAGAGGTCGAGAACATCGCCCCCGCGGCATCGCGCACGCTCACGGTCGTCGCGCAGCCGGGAGACTACTTCACCCTCTGCAAGCCGGGCATGATCGGCGACGGCGTGGGCAAGACGGCGTTCACCGTCACCGGAGACCGCGTCGCGGTGGACGGCCCTGATGCCGAGCAGAAGCAGAAGGCCGTCGATCTCTACGCGGCGTTCGTGAAGGACCAGGTGGGTCAGCTCGTCCCGGCCGTCGAGGACTTCGTGGCCGCCTACGAGTCCGGTGACGACGAGACCGCGCGCACGCTCTTCCCGCAGACCCGCGCGTTCTACGAGCGCATCGAGCCCGTGGCCGAGGCGCTGGGCGACCTCGACCCGCGCATCGACTACCGCGAGGTCGACGCGGTGGCCGAGGGGCTGGACTGGACGGGCTTCCACCGCATCGAGAAGGACCTGTGGGTCCCGGCACAGGATGCGCTGAACGCCGACGGCGAGACCCCGGCATGGCAGGACTGGGCGCCGTCGACGCCGGCCACGACGAAAGGACATCCCATGCACACGCGCACTCTCGGACAGGGCCTCCAGGTCTCTGCGGTCGGACTCGGCTGCATGGGCATGTCGCAGAGCTACGGGCCCAACCCCGGAAGCCGCGACGAAATGATCGGGGTGCTGCGATCGGCGATCGAGCACGGCGTCGACTTCTTCGACACGGCCGAGGTCTACGGCCCGTATGTGAACGAGGAACTCGTCGGCGAGGCGCTCGAGCCGATCCGCGATCGCGTCGTGCTCGCGACGAAGTTCGGCTGGGACATCCAGAACGGCAGGAGCGTGGGGCTCGACAGTCGGCCCGAGCAGATCCGGCGAGTGGCCGAGGCGTCGCTGCGGAGTCTGCGCACCGACGTGATCGACCTCTTCTACCAGCACCGCGTCGACCCCGACGTGCCGATCGAAGACGTCGCCGGGACCGTCGGCGAGCTCATCGCCGAAGGGAAGGTGCGCCACTTCGGGCTCTCCGAGGCCTCGGCGGACACGATCCGCCGCGCACATGCCGTGCACCCGGTCACCGCGCTGCAGAGCGAGTACTCGCTGTGGACCCGCGATCCCGAATCCGAGATCCTGCCGGTGCTCGCGGAGCTGGGCATCGGATTCGTGCCCTTCAGTCCGCTCGGCAAGGGGTTCCTGACCGGGACGGTCGACACGGCAGCCGACTTCGCAGCCGGCGACATCCGCGCCACGATCCCGCGGTTCACGGCCGAGAACCGGGCGGCGAACCACGCGCTCGTGGCGCACGTGGCAGAGCTGGCCACGGCGAAGGGGGCCACCCCCGGTCAGATCGCTCTGGCGTGGCTGCTCGCACAGCAGCCGTGGATCGTGCCGATCCCCGGCACTCGACGCACCGTGCGCATCGCCGAGAACGCCGGAAGCACGGCGGTCGCCCTGTCGGCCGACGAGGTCGCCGACCTCTCGACCCTCGCCACACGCGTCGGGGTGAGCGGCGACCGCTACAACCCGCAGCAGATGGCGTTCGTCGACCGTTGAGTCCTCCGCGGCCTCGGTATCGTGAGGCGGGTGATCTCCGCCCGCAGCTATCCCGCGACCATCGCGTCCGCTGTCGAGCACGAGACCGTCATCCGCAAGTCGCGCTTCCTCACCCGCATCGAGCCCGTCTCCTCGGTCGAGCAGGCCGACACCGTGATCGCCGCCATCCGGAAGAGGGCCTGGGACGCCACCCACAACTGCACCGCGATGGTGACGGGTCTGCTCGGCGATCAGGCGCGGTCCTCGGATGACGGCGAGCCCTCCGGCACCGCGGGGATCCCGATGCTCGAGGTGCTGCGCCGGCGCGAGCTGACCGATGTGGTCGCGGTAGTGACCCGCTACTTCGGCGGTGTGAAGCTCGGGGCGGGAGGGCTCGTGCGCGCCTACTCCTCCGCAGTGTCTGAGGCACTCGATCTGGCGTCCCTCGTGCAGCGGGCAGCCCTCCGGCAGGTGACACTCGAGGTGCCGCACGCAGACGCCGGCCGCTATCGTGAAGTCCACGTGGCCGGGGGTGTCGATGATGTTGATCTGGTTCTTGTTCCAGTAGCAGGTCACGGCGGCAGACGTGATCGTGATGCCGCGCTCCTTCTCCTGCTCCATCCAGTCGGTGGTCGAG
>NZ_JAGYWT010000359.1:0-2602 GCF_019279095.1 Microbacterium sp. BF1
GGGCGTGGCGGTCGGGTCGCCAGGGCCGGTTCGTCGAGGGAGGGCGTACAGGTAGGTGGTTTCGACTTTGTCTGCGACGATCCACGCCATCTCGGTGGTGATCCCGCTGGGTGCTATCGGGTCTAGCATCGCGGTGATGTCCTCACCGGCGAGTGCGGTCGCCGTCACGGCTTCGGGGGCGAGCTTGCCGAGGGTGGCCTTCTGCTCCGGCGTGGCCGGTGCGTCGACGCGCTGATAGGCCGAGGCGCCGAAAGCGGTCTCCAGCTCGCGATACCGCTCCGACGGGGTCTTGCCGGTGACGGCGATGATCTCGGCGGCCAGCAGACACAGCAGGATGCCGTCCTTGTCGGTCGACCAGACCGAGCCGTCCTTGCGGAGGAACGAGGCGCCGGCCGACTCCTCGCCGCCGAACGCGACCGACCCGTCGAGGAGTCCGGGAACGAACCACTTGAATCCGACCGGCACCTCCAGCAGGCGCCGGCCGAGCGATTCGGCCACGCGGTCGATGATCATCGACGACACCAGCGTCTTGCCGATCGCGGCGTCGCGCGGCCAGCCCTCGCGGTGCGAGAAGAGGTAGTCGATGGCGACGGCGAGATAGTGGTTCGGGTTCATCAGCCCCGCGTCAGGGGTCACGATGCCGTGCCGGTCGGCGTCGGCGTCGTTGCCGGTGAGGACGTCGTAGGAGCCCTTCTTCGCCACCAGCGAGGCCATCGCGGAAGGCGACGACGGATCCATCCGGATCTTCTCGTCCCAGTCCAGGGTCATGAAGCGCCAGGTCGGGTCGACCTCGGGGTTCACGACCGTGAGGTCGAGGTCGTGCATCTCCGCGATCAGCGTCCAGTACTCGACGGAGGCTCCACCGAGCGGGTCGGCGCCGATACTGACACCGGCCGAGCGGATGGCGTCGATGTCGATGATCGACGGCAGGTCGCGCACATAGGCGTCGCGGAAGTCGTAGCCGGTGAGGGAATCCCAGTCGATGTCGGCGAAGCGCTCCAGCTTCACACCCTCGAGGCCGGCGGCGATGAGGGCATTCGCGCGGTCGGCGATCCAGCCCGTGGCGTCGGTGTCTGCGGGTCCGCCGTGCGGCGGGTTGTACTTGAAGCCGCCGTCGCGCGGGGGGTTGTGCGAGGGGGTGACGACGATCCCGTCTGCGCGACTCGGGTCGTCGGCCGCCTTGCCGCGGTTGTACGTGAGGATCGCGTGGCTGAGCGCCGGCGTAGGCACCCACGAGTCGCGGGAGTCGACGCGCACGTCGATGCCGTTCGCGAGCAGCACCTCGATCGCACTGCGCTCGGCGGGAAGCGACAACGCGTGGGTGTCGCGGCCGAGGAAGAGCGGACCGGTGATGCCCTGCGCATCGCGGTAGTCCACGATCGCCTGCGTCGTGGCGAGGATGTGGTTCTCGTTGAAGCTGTTCGACAGCGAGGATCCGCGATGGCCGCTGGTGCCGAAGACGACCCGTTCGGCCGCAACCTCGGGGTTCGGTGTGCGGTCGTAGTAGGCGGCGATCAGTTCATCGACGTCGATCAGGTCACTTTCCTCCGCAGGGAGGCCGGCACGGCTGGTCATCCCCTCAGTCTGCCCCCTGATCGGCCCGATCGCATCCGAGAAGTCACCAGGAAGAGCGGTCGGCCCGCCGAGGGCTAAGGTGAAACCCGTGACTGAACGCCGCACCTACAGCTATCTCGGCCCTGCCGGAACCTTCACGGAGGCGGCGCTCGACCAGGTGGCCGAGGCCCGCGGCCAGGACTGGCGCCCCGTGCACAACGTGGGTGAGGCTCTCGCCGACGTGCTCGAGGGCCGCAGCGACGCCGCGATGATCGCGATCGAGAACTCGATCGAGGGCGGCGTCTCCACCACGCAGGATGCTCTCGCGACGCTCCCAGGGCTCCGCATCATCGGCGAGTACCTGGTGCGGGTGAACTTCGTGCTGGTGGCCCCTCGGGGGACGACCCTCGATCAGGTCGAGGTGATCGCGGCGCATCCGGTGGCCTACGCCCAGTGCCATGGCTGGCTCGGCGCGAACCTGCCGTCGCACTCGCACGTGCCCGCATCGAGCAACGTCGCCTCCGCGATCGGCGTCCTCGACGGCACGCTGGCAGCGCAAGCCGCGATCGCCGCCCCCGGCATCGTGAATCACTACGACGTCGACGTCCTGGCAGAGGGCATCGGCGACAACGCGCAGGCCGTGACCCGCTTCGTCCTGGTCACCCGCACGACCCGCTCGCCCGAGCCGACCGGCGCCGACAAGACCTCCCTGATCGTCGAGCTCCCGCACGACCACCCGGGTTCGCTCCTCGAGATGCTCGAGCAGTTCTCCACCCGCGGCATCAACCTGTCGCTCATCGAGTCGCGGCCCATCGGTGACGAACTCGGCCGCTATCGGTTCGTGATCGACGCCGACGGCCACATCGAGCACGAGCGCATGGCCGACGCGCTGCTCGGCATCCGCCGCTTCAGCCCGCGAGTCGTCTTCCTCGGCTCGTATCCGCGTGCGGACCGGCAGATCGTGAAGTACCCGGACCGCTACTCGGACGACGTGTTCGTCGAGGCGCGCGATTGGCTGCGCGGCATCCTCTCCGGCGAGCCGGAGGCC
>NZ_JAGYWT010000036.1:0-10644 GCF_019279095.1 Microbacterium sp. BF1
GGGGGTGAGGAATGGACGCTTGCGTTCGGAGAGAAGCCAGTAGAGCAGCGCATTGGGACCGTGTGGCGACGGCAGGCGCGAACCGTGGCCGCGTACCGCGACCGGTACGGCATCACCAGTCGCTCGCAGGAGACTCATCGGGAGCTCGTCCCAGGCGCAAGTGAACCACTCTGAACCATGAACCTGAACGAAAACCATCCCTCACCTGGGATTTACATGAGAAGAGGGCCCCATGCGCGCCTTGCGGCGGCACGAGGCCCTCTCACTCGGAGCATCTCCGAGACGGGTTTCAGACGTTCGCGTCCTGGCGCTTCAGGCGGGCGGTCTCACGCGCACGAGTGTTCGCGTCGAGGTTCACCTTGCGGATGCGGACGACCTCGGGGGTCACCTCGACGCACTCGTCGTCGCGGGCGAACTCGAGGCTCTCCTCCAGCGTGAGCTGGCGCGGAGGCGTCATCGACTCGAAGGTGTCGGAGCTCGCCGCACGCATGTTGGTGAGCTTCTTCTCCTTGGTGATGTTGACGTCCATGTCGTCGGCGCGGGAGTTCTCGCCGATGACCATGCCCTCGTAGACCTCCTGCGTGGGCTGCACGAAGAACGACATGCGCTCCTGCAGGGCGATCATGGCGAACGGAGTGACGACACCCTGACGGTCGGCGACGATCGAGCCGTTCTGACGCGTCGTGATGGAACCGGCCCACGGCTCGTAGCCGTGCGAGATCGCGTTCGCGATGCCGGTGCCGCGAGTGGTGGTCAGGAACTCGCTGCGGAAGCCGATCAGGCCGCGCGACGGAACGATGAACTCCATGCGCACCCAGCCGGTGCCGTGGTTGGTCATGTTCTCCATGCGACCCTTGCGGTTCGCGAGCAGCTGGGTGATCGCTCCGAGGTGCTCCTCCGGAGTGTCGATGGTCAGGTGCTCGAACGGCTCGTAGGTCTTGCCGTCGATCTTCTTCGTGACCACCTGCGGCTTGCCGACGGTGAGCTCGAAGCCCTCGCGGCGCATGTTCTCGACGAGGATGGCGAGCGCGAGCTCTCCACGGCCCTGCACCTCCCACGCATCCGGACGCCCGATGTCGACGACCTTGAGCGACACGTTGCCGATGAGCTCCTTGTCGAGACGGTCCTTGACCATGCGAGCGGTGAGCTTGTGACCCTTGACCTTGCCCATGAGGGGCGAG
This sequence comes from Microbacterium sp. BF1, assembly GCF_019279095.1. NCBI lineage: Bacteria > Bacillati > Actinomycetota > Actinomycetes > Micrococcales > Microbacteriaceae > Microbacterium > Microbacterium sp. BF1. Next base: position 1,182 of record NZ_JAGYWT010000036.1, read on the forward strand.
GTGTTGGTGCCGATGGTCATCGAGATGGCGGGGTCGTCGACCGTGATGGCCGGCAGCGGACGCACGTCTTCGGGGTCGGCGATGGTCTCGCCGATCGTGATGTTCTCGAAGCCGGCGATGGCGACGATGTCGCCGGGGCCGGCGGAATCGGCGGGGTAGCGCTCGAGGGCACGGGTCTTCAGCAGCTCGGTGATGCGCGCGTTCTGGTGGGTGCCGTCGGCGCGGACCCAGGCCACGGTCTGGCCCTTCTTCAGCGTGCCGTTGAAGACGCGCAGCAGTGCGAGACGGCCGAGGAACGGGCTGGAGTCGAGGTTGGTGACCCAGGCCTGCAGCGGGTGCTCGTCGTCGTACGCGGGCGCGGGAACGTGCTCGAGGATCGCCTCGAACAGCGGCTCGAGATCGTCGTTGTCCGGCAGCGATCCGTCGGCAGGACGGTTCTGCGATGCGGCACCGGCACGACCGGAGGCGTAGACGACCGGCACGTCGAGGAGAGCGTCGACATCGAGGTCGGGAACATCGTCGACCAGGTCGGAGGCGAGACCCAGCAGCAGGTCGTGCGCCTCTTCCTCGACCTCCGCGATGCGGGCGTCGGGGCGGTCGGTCTTGTTGACCAGGAGGATGACGGGAAGCTTGGCCTCGAGCGCCTTGCGCAGCACGAAGCGGGTCTGCGGCAGCGGGCCCTCACTCGCGTCGACGAGCAGCACGACACCGTCGACCATGGACAGGCCGCGCTCGACCTCGCCACCGAAGTCTGCGTGACCGGGGGTGTCGATCACGTTGATCGTGATCTCCTTGCCCTGGGCGTGCTTGCCCTTGTACGTGATCGCCGTGTTCTTGGCGAGAATCGTGATGCCCTTCTCACGTTCCAGATCGTTCGAGTCCATGGCGCGCTCGTCGACGTGAGCGTGTTCGCCGAAGGAGCCCGTCTGACGCAGCATGGCGTCGACGAGAGTGGTCTTGCCGTGGTCGACGTGCGCCACGATCGCGACGTTGCGGAGGTCAGAACGGAGGGCGTGCGCCATACAGGTGTCCTAAAAGATGTGGGGTTTCGCCGGGAAGCCGACGTTCCAGGATAACGCAAGCTCAGGGCTTGTTCCTGAAAAGCAGGTCGTAGCATCGAGATCGTGACCCGACCGCAGGCTCCGTGGGACCTCCCCGACCTCTCCCCCGCCCCGTCCCGTGCCCGGCTGTGGGTGGAGATCGCGATCGTCCTGGCTCTCGGCCTCGGCCAGTCCGCCGTGTACGCGATCGTGCAGCTCGCCTACCGCCTCACCGACGAGGTGCCGCTCGCCGAGCAGGTGGCGAAGCTCAATCCCTCGCGAAGCGACAGGGAGATCTTCGACCTCATCTACCAGGTGCTCGCGATCGGCTTCTCGCTCGTGCCCGTGCTGCTGGTGTGCTTCCTGCTGTGGCAGTCCCGACGCCCGCACCTGGCGCGACTCGGGCTCGACGGCACGGGGGTCGCGAAGGATGCAGGTCGCGGTGTCCTCCTCGTCCTGGCGATCGGCATCCCCGGCCTCGGCCTGTACCTAGCCGGCCGGGCTCTCGGGCTCACGGTCGCGATCGACCCCGCCGGGATCGACGCCTACTGGTGGACCGTGCCGGTGTTGCTGCTGGCAGCGGCGCGGGCATCGCTGCAGGAGGAGTTCGTCCTGCTCGGATACCTCTTCACGCGGCTCCGGCAGCTCGGCTGGAGCCCGTGGACGATCATCGTCTCCACGTCGGTCCTGCGGGCCAGCTACCACCTCTACCAGGGGTATCCGGGGTTCATCGGCAACCTCGCGATGGGCCTGCTCTTCGGATGGCTGTATCAGCGGTCGGGCCGGCTGATGCCGTTCCTCGTGGCGCACTTCGTCATCGACGCCGCCGCGTTCGTGGGGTACCCGTGGGCGGCGGCCACCTGGCCCGCGCTGTTCGGGTTGCCCGGCTGATCAGCTCAGGATGAGGCGGTGCCGGCGACGATGATCGCCCCGATCGCCCAGAGCACGATCACGGCGAGTGCGATGAGCGCGGGGGCGTCCCAGGTGCGACGGATCGACGTGTCCCCGCAGAGCAGGGTCGCGTCGGGTGAGAAGCGCACACGATGGGGGCCGGCGTCGTATCCGCCCCAGTTGATCAGCTGCAGCTCCTCCGCGACCCACTGCTGTCCCCGCGACCCCGCGGGGATGAGTCCGAAGAGCGTGTCGACCATGGTCATCGTTCCACCACTTCCTGCGACCGCAGCCAATCGCGAAGCTCTTTCAGGGTCTCGGCGCTGAGGACGACCTCGACGAGCGCACTGATCCGATAGCGCCCACTGGTCTCCTCCTGGACGATGCCCTCTCGATCCAGACGGTCCATCGCGTTCCGGATAGCCTTCTGCTGTCGGGCCGTGCCCCCGTCGACGTCGGTGAAGTAGCTGAGCACCGTCTGCTCGAGGTCTTCGATGTCGATGCGCACGGATGCCTCACCGGCGGCGGACTCGCGCTGATACACCGTCCGAAGATGCACCAGCACCAGGGTCTCCGCTCGCGTGTAGGGTGCGTCCTTCAGCAGCACCGGCATGTCGATCTCATCGGAGCGCAACTGCTGCTTGTAGGCGAAACCGCGACCGTGGTCGACGACCAGGCGGAGGTAGAGGTCGTTCAGCCGCGACTCGATCACCTGCTGGTGGTCGAGCAGAAGCGTCCACTCCCGACGATTGCGCTCCGCGGCGATGAAACGACGCTGGAGGATGTGCGCGAGCAGCCGTCGGATCTCGGGATCGAGCGTCCCTCGATCACCCGCGAAGTGCTCCTCGATGTCGTCTTCCATCGGGACGGGGGCGATGAACGCGTCGTCCACCGGCGCTTCCGTCACGAGGCTCTCTTCAGGCATGTGCTTCTTCCTTCGGGTTGCGCGCCGTGACGGCGCCGAACGCGAAACGTCGTGTCGAGCCGTCGGGACGCAGCGCCTCGACGACCGAGACCGCATCGCTCTCGGTCATGCCGTTGCGATGAGCGATCTCGAGCAGTCCGACGAGGTCGACGGGCCGGCGGGTGTCGTCGGCGGCGTCCTCGAAAGCGGTCGCGAGATCGAACTCCGGGCCGAGGTTCGAGACGTACTCTTCGAGCTCCGCATACCTCGGACCACCCCACGCTCGCGTGTCGACATCGGGGAACTCGACATCCTCGGCATCCGCGAGCGGGGCGGGGACGGCGGGAGGGCGGATGCTGCTCACCGTCTGTCTGAGGTGACCCAGATCGATGAGCGGGAGGCTGCGCACCGGCGCGGCGCTCGCCCCCGTGCCATCCCAGACGTGAAGCGCGGCGATGACGTCGCGGAGCAGGTCGTCGATCTGACGGTCCCGCAGCGGATCATGGGTCTTCACCTGGCCGGTGATGACGTGGGATGCCCGCCGCTGCGCGGCGAGGACCTCCTCGACGCCGAGTTCCACCCGACGCCCGATCGCATCGAGTTCGGCACGCTGGGTGGCGTCGAGCATGCGGGCGAACGGCTGCCGGAGCAGGCCGTGCAGCTGTTCGGTGAGCGCATCGATGCGGTCCGGATCGCCGATGAGTCTCAGGGCACCGGCGAACGCGCGCCCTTCCGGCGTCGAGTTCATCACGTCCTGCGCGCGCTGGAGGTATTCGCGGAGCACCTCACCCGTCGGCCGCTCGTCGCGGCGCAGATGGGCGACGACGTCGCGCTGCATCAGCTTGAGGGACTCGGCGACCCGTGTGAAGTCGGCCGGGAGCTCGCGCGCCAGATGCAGCACGTTCTCGGCTTCCTCGTAGAGCTCTTCGTCGTCCAGTGGATCGGCCCGGCCCGATTCCTCGATCCGGTCGATCTCGGCGTCGAGCGCGGCGCGCTCCTCACGCAGACGGGCGAGCCGGCGAAGGGGATCGGCCTCGGCGCTGTCGGCCAGATGCTCCACGGCTTCGAGGAGCGTGCGCACCCGTGAGTTGGAGACACGCGTGCGGCCTCCTCCCGTGCGTCCCGCGATCTCCAGGGCCTCCACCGCGTGTGCGGACAGCCGGTACACCTCGATGTCCTCATCGATCTGCTGCACCAGCCAGCCCAGCCGCACCCAGTTCCTGGCGACGTCGCGTCCCGTCCCCGCCGGTACCCGACGGTCGTCCTCATCGTCGCCTGCTCCCCGCAACTCGTCGAGGATCTCGGAGAGCTCGGCCTGCGCATCGGCGATCGGGATGGATGCCCGGTCGGCGGTGAACAGGAGCGAGAGCGAGGCCACCACGAAGGGCGCGAAGCGACCGTGCAGCAGATCGAGCGTCGGAGTGCTGAATGCGGTGACAGCGCGGGAGAATGCCGCTTCTGCTCGTGTTCCTGTCACGTATTCACATTACTCGGCGCCCTCGACGTCGCCGGACGCGACGCGGGCCTGGTGCCCGGGCAGGCCCCGGATCTACTGCGAGAACTCGGTACGCGTGAGCGGCGTGCTCTCCCGCGATGCCGTGACTAGGAACGTCACGGCATCCGGAAGGTAGCGATCCTCCCCGTACTCGATCGGTTCACCGGCCGAGGCGTAACTCACCCGGCGCACACGCAGCAGCGGGCTCGCGCGACGGACGCTGAGCAGGGTGGCGTCCGCACTGGAGACCGGGACAGCGTCGATGGCGTGCTCGGCGAAGGCGGTCACGACACCGAAGTCGCGAGTGAGCGCCTCGACGACCGAGGCTTCGTCGTCCGCGATCGCGGCGACCCGATCGGCGATCCAGTCGGGATAGGAGGTGCGCTCCAGCATGACGTCGCGCACGGCGCGAACGATCCCGAGTACTCCGCTCACCTCGCCGGCGACAGCGAGAAGGTCGCCGGCTGGTACCGCGCGGTCGAACGCGTCATGCGCGAGACGTTCCCGGAGTCGCCGGTGCTTCTGACACAGGGCAACCACGACATCGCCGATCTGATGGGCACGACGTTCGAGGCCGCACGCTCGAACGCGCCCGCCGGTGCGCCGGAGTGGTTCTACCCGAACGCCGACACCGGCTACGTGAGCAACTTCCACACGACGATCGAGGGCATCGACTTCATCGGCCTCGACTACAACGGCACGAACACGTTCGGATACAGCGGCCAGCGCTCCGGCTACCAGGCCTACCTCCGCAGCACGCTCCAGGAGATCGCGGCGAAGCCCGACTACGACCCGGCCTCGCCGATCTTCGTCTCGATCCACAGCGGGTACGCCGGCACCTCGCTGGGTGGCCCCTTCCATGCCGACTACGACATGGCAGGACCCGATCTGCAGCGCATCCTCGCGGACTACCCGCAGGTGATGCTGGGTTCCGCGCACACCCATTTCTCATCGAACCCGGAGACGAGCATCTTCCAGAGGGACTTCACGGTCTACGAGAACGCGTCGATGAACTACATCTACCAAGATGTCCCCGCTGACTTCATCGGCGGCGGCTACTTCGGCGGCAACCAGGGCGATGCCGCCGCCGGGGTCCCGCAGAAGAGCGCGAACTTCGTGTCTGTGCTCACCGACGGGCGCACGGTCATCCGCCGCTTCGATGTCACCCATCAGCGGTGGATCGGCATGCCCTGGGTCATCGACACGACCGAGGGCAAGAGCGGCTTCACGTACACCGCGGATCAGCGCAGCACGGTCGCACCGTGGTGGGGTGCCGCTGCCGTGACCGCGAGCGACATCACAGAGGAGTCCTTCACGCTGCGCTTCGATCAGGCGAAGGACGATGAGCTCGTGAACCACTACGAGGTCGAGATCCGCGACCAGGCCGGCAACCCCGTGCCGTTCACGGCGAATCAGGTGCCCGACTTCGGAAGCAACGCCCCGAAGTCCGTCGCCGGCTCGTTCAAGGCGTACTCGCGGTTCTACATGACCCCGAGCACGATGGGCTTCGACATCCGCGGCCTGAAGGCGGCGAAGAACTACACCGTCACGGTCACCGCCTACGATGACTTCCGGAACGCGTCCGAACCGCTCACCGGCATCGTGCGCACGGCCGGCGAGCTCGTCTTCCCCGACTTCCCGGCGGCGCCCGCGCCTGCGCCGGACGGCGAATTCCTGCACCTCGCCTTCGAGGGCGACCTCGGAGACACCGGCGCACATGCGGGCACGGCTCCCGCGGCGAAGCCGGTCGGATCGGTCTCCTATGTCGACACCGACCGCCCCGGCGCGTCGGGAACGGCGGTACGCATCGGCGGCGGCGCGAGCAACTACATCGACCTCGGGTCCCGCCCCGAGTTCGATCTCGGCACGGACAAGGACCTCACCATCGGCTTCTGGACGAAGGTCACAGGAGTCAGCGGCTACGGCGCGATCATCAGCAACAAGAACTGGGCGAACTGGTACCGCTCCGGCATCAACCTCGCGCCGCAGGGAACCAACACCGGCAAGCTCGAGTTCACCCTCGGCGACGGCACGAACGGCGTATATGCGACCGGTGATGTCGGCGACTACCGGGGTTCGTGGCACCACATGACCGTGACCGTGGATCGCACGCGCAACGTGGCGAGCACTTACCTGGACGGCGTGCTGGCCAAGGAGATGAGCATCGCGGGCATCGGCAGCATGACCAGTGGTCTGAACATGCTCGTGGGCGTCGACGGCAGCAAGAGCTACGGCATCGGTCTCGACATGGACGACCTGCGGATGTGTGATCCTTCCGCGTCACCGCGTCGGCGAGCTGACTGTCACGGACGGCACCGTCACGGGTGCACGAGGGGACATCCTCGCAACCAGCGGTGCGGAGCGCGGGGTGCCATCGTCTCGCGAGGTGATCGGCGAGTTCCAGATCTCGGCGACCGCCACGATCGTCTGCTCAGGAGGGATCGGCGGCAACCACGACCTCGTGCGAGCAGCGTGGCCCGAACTACTCGGCACCGCACCCGCCCATATGCTCACAGGGGTGCCGGCATATGTCGACGGCTCGATGCATCGTGTGAGCGAAGTCGCGGGTGCCCGCCTGATCAACGGCGACCGCATGTGGCACTACGTCGAGGGCATCTCCAACTGGGATCCGGTGTGGCCTTCGCACGGGATCCGCATCCTGCCCGGCCCCTCGTCTCTGTGGCTGGACGCTACGGGAAAGCGGCTCCCCGTGCCGCTGTTCCCCGGCTTCGACACCCTCGGCACACTCGAGCACCTGCGCACGACAGGCCACGACCACTCCTGGTTCGTCACGTCGCGTCAGATCGTCGAGAAGGAGTTCGCCCTGTCCGGCAGCGAGCAGAACCCCGACCTCACGGGGAAGGATGTCGGACTCCTCCTGAAATCCCGCCTCGCCAAGGGACCGACGGGTCCGGTGCAGTCCTTCCTCGACGAGGGCGAGGACTTCATCGTCGAGAACGATCTCGACTCGCTGCTCGAACAGATGCAGAAGCATCCTGGCGGCGAACTCCTCGACCTCGACAACGTCCGGCGCGAGGTCGTGGCTCGTGACCGCGAGATGGAGAACGACTTCACGAAGGACGCGCAGATCGGCATGCTGCGGTCGATGCGCGGCTACCGCGGCGACAAGCTCATCCGGACCGCAGCCCCGCACCGCCTTCAGGATCCTACGGCGGGGCCGCTCGTCGCCGTGAAGCTGCATGTGCTCACGCGCAAGTCCCTCGGCGGTATCAACACGGATCTTGAGGGCCGCGCCCTGAACGCCGCAGGCGAAACGATCCCGGGTCTCTACGCGGCCGGTGAGGCGAGCGGCTTCGGCGGCGGCGGCGTGCACGGCTACCGGGCACTCGAGGGAACCTTCCTCGGCGGCTGCCTCTTCTCCGGTCGCACCGCGGGGCGCGCAGCCGCACTCGCCGTCTGAGTCGCGGGGCGAGGTCCGAGGCACGGGCCCCAGTTCTCCTGGTGGCGTCGTTCCGGGGATCCGTCGCACTTGTTCGGGGTATCCCGAAGACATGGCGTTCCACGTCGAACCGCCCGGCCGTGCTGCTTACGGTGGGCTCGTGCGCATCCTCTTGCTCCTCGGACTCCTGTCGACACTGCTCGCGAGCCGCGCTGTTCCCACTGTCACCGCGGACACCCCGACGACTGCCTCCAGGACGGTCGAGGCGTACACGGAGACGTTCGCGACTCCCGGGATCGCCGCGGCCGTGATCTCCGACGGAGACGTCGATCTGATCGTGCGCGGTCGTGACGGCGCCGGAGCCGCGATCACGCCGGAGACGCGGTTCCGGATCGCGTCGATGAGCAAGTCGATGACGGCGACGGCGATCATGCTGCTGGTCCAGGACGGCTCAGTGGAACTCGATGACCGCGTCGTCGAGCGCCTGCCGGAGTTCACGATGGCCGATGCGAGGTACGAGCACATCACGATCCGCCAGCTGCTGTCCCATACTTCGGGATTGTCGCTGCAGACGAACGACGAGTTCGCGCTGCCCGCGCCGCGGACCACGCGGGCGGTCATCGCCGAGCTCAGGGAGCGCCGACTGGTCGCGGAACCGGGAGTGCGATTCGAGTACCACAACACGAACTACTCGCTCGCCGCCCGCATCGTCGAGATCGTGTCGGGGCAGCCTCTCGATGATTTCCTTCGGGAGCGTCTCTTCGTGCCGCTGGGCATGCACGACTCGCTGAGCGTGGACGCCTGCGACCGGACTGTGGATGAGCTCGCGCCCGGCTTCTCCGTGGTGCTGGGTCTCGCGTACGTGATGCCGGAGATGCCGGGTCGTTGCGGAGGCAACGGCGGCGTGGTGTCGACGCTCGCCGATATGGTGCAGTGGCTCCGCTTCAACCAGGGCACGGTCGGTGCGGCACTGCTGGAGCGCCCGCTGCTCGACGAGCTCCACGCGGTGCAGCCCAACGCTGCACCGTATGGTCTCGGCTGGCAGCACCTCGCCCCGGATGGAGGGGATGCATCTGGCTTCGTCTCGCACGGGGGCACTCTGGCCACGTTCACCGGGTCCATGGCCTTCGCCCCCGAGACGGGAAGAGCTGTCGTTGTGCTCACGAACGGAGTCGGCTCCCCCGGCGAGCTGGCGCAGAATCTGATCGCGGAATCCGAGGGCGTGCCCCGAAGCCCTACGAGAACCCTCTGGGCGTCGCGAACAGCATCCTGTCGGTCCTTGCCGCGGTCGCTCTGACCCTGCTCCTCGTGACGGCTCTTCGCGCTCCCCGCTGGGCGGCGGGAAGGCGGTCCGCACGGACACCGCGACTCCTGCTCCGACTCTTCCCGCTCATCCTCGTGATCGTCGCGGGGCTGGTCATCCCCCTCACTCCCGCGTTGCTCGGGGGCTCCGTCAAACTGGCAGTACTGGGTGATCGACCTCTGGCTGTTCCCGCTTCTGGAACTTCTCGGCGCGGTCCTGGTGCTGGGAGGGATCAGCGCCCTCGTGAGCAGGATCGTCGCGCTGCGGCGCGGCCACGTGCTTCTGCGTCGCGGGCGGCAGGGTTTCACTCGTGTGCCGGGATCACGGATCCAGCTGGTCAGCGGGAAGGGTCAGCGCCTGCTCGCAGACTCCCAGTCCGTTCTGGTAGCCCTCGGCGAACCAGCGCTGCCGCTGCTCGCTGGAGCCGTGC
>NZ_JAGYWT010000360.1:0-2591 GCF_019279095.1 Microbacterium sp. BF1
GTCGCGGTCGCGGCGAAGATGTTCATGGTCTCGCCGCCTACGGCCCGCAAATGGGCGGCGAGATTCCGCGCCGAAGGACCGGCCGGGATGATCGACCGCTCCAGTCGTCCGAGGTCGATGCCCGCCCACGTCGAAACCGGCCACGGAGAGATCTTCGGGCACGCGCAGCCCGAGTTCCTCCGCCGCGCGGATCACCCCCACGGCGAGCAGGTCGCTCTGTGCGAGCACGGCGGTCGGTCGAGTGGCGGGGTCCGTCAGGAGCATCCTGCCGACCAGCACCCCCTCGTCGATGAGGCTGCCGGATGCCGAGATCGCCGGGGCGTCGGGGAACACCTGGCGCATCCCCTCGAGTCGATGCACGGTGACGTCGACGGTGGCGTTCGCGATCCGCTCCGGGCTCACCGCGGCCCGCTCCCGCTCGCTGTCGAGCGGGAGCGTGACCAGGGCGACATCGCGGTGGCCGAGATCGTGAACGTGTCGCGCGACGTCGGCGGAGGCGGCGACGTTATCCAGGGTGATGCGCGGGATCTCCCCTCCGGCATCGCCTTCGATCACGACGACAGGCAGACCACGACCGACGACCACTTCGAGCGAGGCCTTCGTCCGCCCGGAGCAGCCGATCAGCACGAAGGCATCGACGGGTGCGTGCGTGATCGCGGCACCCTCCTCCCCCGGCTCGTCCCGCATCAGAAGGATGCCGGCGCTGAGGTCGGCGAGCCCGTCGGTGAGCCCGTCCATCATGGCCGTGGTCACCAGGTCGAGGAATGCGGCGCGCAGATGCCCTTCGAGAACGACGGCGACGATGCCGCTGCGTCCGCGGCGCAGGGATGCCGCGCGAGGATCCGGACCGGCGTAACCGAGGTCGGCAGCGGCGGCGAGCACACGCTCCCGTGTGGCAGCCGCCACGTTCGCCTTGCCGCTGAAGACGACCGAGGCGGTGGATGTCGCCACGCCCGCCTCGCGTGCGACGTCGGCGATCGTGGGCCGACGCGGCGTCTCCTGACTGCTCATACTTCGAGGATAGCTCCCTTCGCTTCCCTCGGGTCGAATCGATTCGATAGGCTGTCCGACATGGAAACAGCCCTCTCCCGTTCGCAGTTCGTGCGCTGGCGCGCCGCGATCTTCGCCATCTTCCTCGCGAGCGGCCTCTCGATCGCGACCTGGGCGTCACGCGTCCCCGGGATCAAAGAGGCGCTGGGTCTGGACAACGCGCAGGTCGGTCTCATCCTTCTCGGCATGGGCGTGTCGTCGATCGTCGGCATCTCGACGGGCCCGGCCGTGATGGCGCGCCTGGGTGCTCGACGCGGGATGCTGCTGACGATGCTGACGTTCGCGCTCGGCATCGTGCTCGTCGGTCTGGGCGCCAACGTCTTCGGTTCGGTCCCCGTCGTCCTCATCGGCATGGTGCTCTTCGGCTTCGGCAACGGATCGGTCGACGTCATGATGAACGTCGAGGCGACCGCGATCGAACAGCAGATGGGCCGGACGATCCTCCCGGTCTTCCATGCGTTCTTCAGCTTCGGCACGGTCATCGGCGCGGGGATCGGCGCCCTCGCGGCGCGGCTCACGATCGACGTCGCCACCCACGCCGCGATCATGGGCGCACTGATCGCCGTGATCGCCGTCGTCTGCTTCTTCCAGGTGCCTGTGCGCGAGGCCGCCCTCGACCCGGCGCCGCACGAGAAGCCGGCGTTCCGCGCACGCATGCACACCGCGCTCGAAGCCTGGCGCGAACCACGCACCTACCTGATCGGCGTGGTCATGCTCGGCATGTCGTTCGCCGAGGGCGGCGCCAACGACTGGATCGCCCTGGGCACAGAACAGGGTCACGGCTTCGCCGAGGGCACCGGCGCCGTCTCGCTCGCCGTGTTCTCGGTCGGCATGACCGTCGTGCGCCTGTTCGGCGGACCCCTCGTCGACCGGTTCGGACGCGTCCTGGTGCTGCGCGTTCTCGCGGTGGCGGCGGCCTCGGGCATCCTGCTGTTCATCCTCGCTCCCACCTTCCCGCTCGTGCTCGTCGGGGCGGCGCTCTGGGGTATCGGCGCATCGCTCGGCTTCCCTCTGGGAATGTCCGCCGCGGCGGACGATCCCGCTAAGGCGGCAGCCCGGGTGAGCGCTGCGGCCACGATCGGCTACATCGCGTTCCTCGGCGGACCGCCCGTCCTCGGAATCATCAGCGAGCACATCGGCCTGCTGAACACCCTGTTCATCCTGGTCGCTCTGGTCGTGACGTCCGGACTGTTCTCAGGTGCAGCGCGTCCGCTGCGCGAAGACGAGAAGATCCCGGTCACGACGGCGTCACAGGACTGACGTTCAGCCCTCGCGACCCCGCACGAGGGCTGCAGCGTGCGAGCGGCTGCGCGCTCCGAGTTTGGTGAGAACGTTCGAGACATGCGTCTTGACCGTGGGCACCGAGATGCGCAGCCTCGCGGCGAGCTGGGCGTTGGACCACCCCTGCAGTATCCCGTCGAGCACCTCCTGCTCCCTCACCGTCAGGTCGGAGAACTCCCCCCGACGCGAGACGGGCACCGACGGCATCGGACTCTGGGCGACCGCGGCGAGCGCGCGTCGGGTCACCCGCGGATCCAGCG
>NZ_JAGYWT010000361.1:0-2590 GCF_019279095.1 Microbacterium sp. BF1
CCCGCCTCACCCTCGTCCCCGACACCGGAGATGAGGTGACCGACCAGCCCGTCCTCGAACTCAGCGCCTAACCGAAACCAACAGCAGAAGGATCACCGACCGCTACACCACTCGCCGGGGCTTGACCGGTGAAACGGTCATCGATTCCTGCGCCGATCACCATGGCACGCGCCTGTGAGGTAGACCGAATCTGACCACGTCGGGTTCGATGACGCACCTGATGGTCGCTCACTCTTCTGTCCGTCGTCCGTCTCGAAGCGTTCCTGATTCCCTTCGCGCACCTTCTGGTCGCAGAAGTCACCCGCCGTGTGCAGGTGCCTGCGGGAGGGAGAACGACGATGGCAACCACTGAGGAACAGCGTGCGGTGCGGGATGCGAAGCTCGACGCTTTGCATGAACAGCTCACCGGCGCGGTGGAGTCGTTGGTGTCGGGTGAGGACTGGAAGCAGGCGCTCACGTTCGCGGCCCGATTCCGTGCGCGCTCGTTCAACAACACGCTGTTGATCTTCGTGCAGCATCAGACAGCGTTCGAGGCCGGGCGGGTGCCGGAGCCGGTGCCAACGTACGTGGCGGGGTTCAAGCAGTGGCAGTCGCTCGGTCGTCAGGTCGAGAAGGGTCAGTCGGGGTACATGATTCTCGCCCCGGTCACTGGCCGGTTCGCGTCGTTCACGCCGAAGGTGGCGGAGTCGTGGCGCAGGCTCGGCCGGTTCGAGAAGCCAAAGCCGGGCGAGGCGGTGCGGTCTCGCATGGTCGGCGTCCGCCCCACCTACGTCTGGGATGTCTCCCAAACCGCCGGCGACCCGATCCCAGCCCCGCCGTCGCCCAGCCTCCTCAAAGGCGAAGCACCGGACGGACTCTGGGACGGCGTCGCCCGGTTGTTGGAGGCGGAGGGGTTCACGGTGTTGCGGGTGCCGCACGAGGGCATGATCCACGGCGCGAACGGCCTCACCGACTTCGGCGCGAAGACGGTAGCGGTGCGGGTGAACATGCCCGAGGCAGCTCAGGTGAAGACCCTCGTGCACGAGCTCGCGCACGTCCTCCTCCACGGACCCGACAATCCGGATGCTTCGGGTCATCGCGGGATCGGTGAGGTGGAGGCGGATTCGGTGGCGTTGATGGTCGCCGCCGCGCACGGCATGGACGCGTCCGACTACACGATTCCGTATGTGTCGGGGTGGGCGGCGACGGTGCCGGAGAAGTCCCCGGTCGAGGTCGTCCAAGCCACCGGCGAACGGGTGCGGAAGACAGCCGCGACGATCCTCGACCAACTCCCCACGGAACAGGTCGGCAACGGCGACCCTCCCGGTTTGAACCGCGATGCGCCAGTCAAGAAGCCCGCGGAGCCTGAGCGAACTCCGAGCGCTGATCCCGTGACGGAGGAGCCGCGTCGTGTCGCTGCCGGGGCGGTGAGGAGCCTGTGATGGGCGCCATCGACGTACTCGCTGAGGTGAGCGGGATGCCGCCCGCTGATGCTGCAGCGCGGTTCGCAGCGGTCGGGGTTCCGGTGTTCCCGTGCGTGCCCGGCCAGAAGCGCCCGCTGGTGCCTCGCGGATTCCATGACGCGAGCACCGACCCTCATCAGGTTTCGGGGTGGTGGTCGAGGTGGCCGGCCGCGAACATCGGCATCCCCACCGGTGCCGCATCCAGGGTCGAGGTCGTCGATGTCGACATTCACGCGACCGGCACCGGGTTCCCTGCCTTCCGCGAAGCGCACCGTGAAGGGCACGCGGCGGGGTGGGCCGCGCTCGTGCGCACCCCATCGGGTGGGCTTCACGCCTACTACCCGGCAGACCCCGACCGTTCGCAGTCGTCGTGGCAGGCAGCAAAGTCGCATGTCGATTTCCGTGGCGACGGTGGCTACATCATCGCCCCGCCCTCCATCGTGCTGCGCCCCAGCGGGGTCCGGGCACCGTATCGGCTGATCGTCACTGCAGGCGACACACCGACCCCTGTGGATGCGGCACGACTGCGCGAGTTCCTCGACCCGCGCACGCCGATCCCGACGAGCAACGCGCGTGCATCGCGTGCGCGCGAGCGGGGTTCGGATGCGAAGGTACTCGCGGGCTGGGTGGCTGGTCGTGGTGAGGGTGAGCGGAACCGTGGCCTGTTCTGGGCTGCGTGCCGCCTCGCCGAAGCCGGCACCTCACCCGACGCGACGCTCGCAGCGCTCGGCCCTGCGGCAGAGCACGCGGGACTCCGAGCGCGGGAGATCATGGCGACGATCCGCTCCGCCTACCGCACCACGACTCCCGCTTCGCGAGCCGTCACAGTGTCCGGGGCGGATGAGCAGCGTCTGGTGCGCGAATCAACGGGACGGGCGCTCTCATGAACGCCGAAGCCATCGCGGTGCCGCGGGGTCGCCGGTTGGCGGTCGTGACGGCGATCACGGGCACGGTGTTCATCGCGGCCGGTGCGTTCTGGCTGTCGTTCACCGCGCTAACCGATCTCGCTCGAAGGTCTGGGATTGATGCGGGGCAGGCGTGGGCGTGGCCGTTGATCGTGGACGGCATCATCGTCGTCGCGACCGTCGCCGTCGTCGCCCTCGCGAACCAGCGCCGACCGACCTGGTACCCGTGGACGCTGCTCGCGG
>NZ_JAGYWT010000362.1:0-2586 GCF_019279095.1 Microbacterium sp. BF1
CGGCGTCGGCGCCTACGTCTTCTACGACCTCTCGAGCACCGTCTCGGCGAACGCGGTCGAGATCGAGGGCCAGGACCCGATCCCGCCGGACATCGGCGAGTACGAGGGCGGCTTCAACATGGTGCTCACCGGGGTCGACACCTGTGAAGAGAAGTACAAGGACCTCTTCGGCGAGCGATGCTCCGGAGCGGATGCCGAGGGCTCGCTCAACGACGTGAACCTGCTGGTCCACGTCTCCCAGGAGCCGCGCCGGATCACGGTCGTCAGCTTCCCGCGCGACCTGATGGTCCCGATCCCGGCCTGCACCGACAAGAACGGCAACGCCACTTCCGCGATGAGCAAGCAGCCGCTCAACACCGCGTACACCGACGGCGGCCTGAACTGCGTCGTGAAGACGATCTCCGAACTCACCGACCAGGAGATCCAGTTCGCGGCCGGCGTCACCTTCGGTGGTGTGATCGAGATCACCAACGCGATCGGCGGCGTCGACGTCTGCCTCGCCAACCCGATCAAGGACCGCTACACGGGCCTCGACATGGCCGCAGGAACGCACACGATCGAGGGGCTGCAGGCCCTGCAGTTCCTGCGCACACGTCACGGAGTGGGCGACGGCAGTGACCTCGGCCGCATCGGGAACCAGCAGCAGTACATGTCGAGCCTCGCCCGCAAGATGATCAGCGGCGACGTGCTCGGTAACGTCCCGATCATGCTGAAGCTCGCGAACACCGCGATCCAGAACCTGGAGCCGAGCGAGTCCCTCACGAACCCGATGACGCTGGTCCAGATCGCTCTCGCGGTCAAGTCGGTCCCGTTCGAGGACATCGTCTTCGTGCAATACCCGAACGGCACGGACTCGGCCAACCCGAACAAGGTCGTCCCCAACTACACCGCCGCCTCGGCGCTCTGGGAGGCGCTCGCGGCGAACGCGCAGCTGCAGATCACGCACGAGAACAACACCAACGACGGCGTGGTCGTGCAGGAACCGACGGCACCCGTCGAGGAGCCGGCGACCGACCCCGCGGCGACTCCGGATCCGGCAGCAACCCCCGACAATGTCGTGGCTCTGCCCGATTCGATCAAGGGCAACTCCGCCGCGCAGCAGACCTGCTCCAACGGCAACGTGCGCTGACCCCCCCGGGGCGCGACATGCGGTGACGGTCTAGTCGTCGGTGGGTGGCACGGGCGGATGGAGTGCGTCGATGAGAGCGCTCATGATGCCGGGCATGTCGACGCTCGGGTCGATCATCCACTGCAGCTGAAGACCGTCGGATGCTGCCTGGATCACGCGAGCGAGTGTGTCGGGATCGAGGGCGGAGCACTGCTCTTCGGCGCCGAAGCTGTCGGCGATCGACTCACGCAGGCGGGCGCTGCGGTCGAGGAAGTACTCGTGGGCCGGATGCTCGGGGTCGGCGGCGTCGACAGAGAGGCGTGAGAACAGGGCGACCAGCCCCGGGACCTCGGTGTTGTGGCGGATCACCTCGATGAACCCGGTCCGAGCCTCGGCGTCACTGAGGCCCGAGGGATCGAGGCCGTCGTGCTCATCGCGCTTTCGAAGGACTTCGGTGAAGAGCTCTTCCTTCGAACCGAAGTAGTGCAGCAGAGCGGCGGGGGTGACTCCGACGACCTCGGCGATCTCCTTGAGCGAGGCGTTCTGATACCCCTTGCGCCCGATCACGTCGAGGGCGCTCTCGAGGATCTCCTCGCGTCGCGCCACGCCCTTCGCGTACGAACCTCGTCGTGCCATGCCTCGACCCTAATCCTGAATGTCGTTTGATATCTAATACTGAAGGGCATATGGTTTTCGCAGGACATCGACGTCGTGCGCGAAAGGGACACAATGACCGAGAACTCGGCTTCCGACCTCACCCTCGAGGAGAAGGCTTCGCTCACCAGCGGTGCGGACTTCTGGACCACGAAGGCCATCGACCGCCTGGGCATCCCGTCGGTGATGATGACCGACGGTCCGCACGGCCTGCGCAAGCAGTCCGGCAGCACCGACCACCTCGGTCTCGCCAGCAGCGTCCCCGCCACCTGCTTCCCGCCCGCCGTCGGCATCGGCTCGTCCTTCGATCCGGAGATCATCGAACGGGTGGGTGCCGCGATCGGGGTGGAGGCCGCGATCGAGAACGTGGCTGTCGTGCTCGGCCCCGGCATCAACATCAAGCGCTCACCGCTGTGCGGACGCAACTTCGAGTACTTCTCGGAGGACCCGATCCTGTCCGGCATCCTCGGCGCCGCATCGGTCCGTGGCATCCAGTCGAAGGGCGTCGGCACCTCGCTCAAGCACTTCGCGGCCAACAACCAGGAGTTCGACCGCATGCGCGCGAGCTCGGATGTGGACCCGCGCCCGCTGCGCGAGATCTACCTGCGCGGATTCGAGCGGGTCGTGAAGGACGCGGACCCTGGACCGTCATGTGCTCGTACAACAAGCTCAACGGGGTCTGGACCTCGGAGGACCCCATCGACGCAGCGGCGGGCTGCCGCTGAGCACGGTCTCCGGATACGGAAGAAGCCGCCGCGATCACTCGCGGCGGCTTCTTCTAGGTCAGACCGAGGTCACTGTCCCCGGCGCTCACGCAACTGCGT
>NZ_JAGYWT010000363.1:0-2560 GCF_019279095.1 Microbacterium sp. BF1
CGGTCTTGACGGCGACGGTCTTGCCGTCCAGGTCGTCGAGGGACTGGATGTCGCTGGCTTCGAGCACGCCGAGCTGGACACCACTGGTGAAGTACGGCTCGGGTGAACTCGAACGGCGCGAACGTCGACACAGGATTCGGCACGGGGCGACGTGGGTCGAGTGATCACAGGCGGCTTCCGCGTCGCGCGCGTGCCACTTCGCCCGCCGCTGCGACCCAGCCGAAAGCACCTCATCGCTCCATGTCGTTCCTCACACGCAGCAGTCTCAAGAACCGCCTGATCCTGTCGCTCGCGACACTGGCGATCGTCGCTCTCGGCCTGATCTCGATGGGCTCGCTCAAGCAGGAGCTGATGCCGTCGCTGCAGGCGCCCATGGCGTTCATCTCGGCGCAGTCGCAGGGTCTCGCGCCCGAAGAGATGGCGAGCAGCGTGACCGAGCCCGTCGAGCAGGCCGTCCGCGCCGTGCCCGGCGTGACGAGCGTCACGTCCACCACATCCAGCGGGGGTGCGCAGATCCTCGTCGAGTGGTCGTTCGGGGAGAACGACGAGGAGACCCTGCGCACGATCCGCAGTGCGACCGAGTCGTTGAAGCCGAGCTTCCCCTCGGGCACAGAGGTCCAGGTGGCGTCGGGCGGTGCCGGTGATCTGCCCGCGATGGTCCTCAGCGCGGGCACCAGCGGCGACCAGGAGAAGTTCGGCGATGCTCTGCAGCAGACCGTCGTCCCGGCGCTCAAGGGCGTACCGGGTGTGCGCGCCGTCGAGCTCGCGGGCCAGGAGACGCAGCGCATCACGATCGATCTCCGCCCCGCGGATGTCACGCGGCTGAAGGTCGAGCCCTCGACGCTCGGCCCGATCCTCGAGGCGCACGGCGCCGCGCTTCCGGCAGGGCAGGCGGATTCCGCCGAGGGGCCTCTGTCGATCACCGTGGGGTCGCGACTCGCCACTCTCGAAGACATCCAGGCCCTTCCTGTACCCACGCCCGAGGGAGCCGTCACGGTCGCCGAATTCGCCGACGTCTCGATCGAGACGGTGCCGGCGCAGACCATCTCGCGGGTCAACGGCAACCCGTCGCTCACGCTCCAGATCATCCCGTCGCAGGGAGCCAACGTGGTCGACATCTCGCACGGCGTGAACGCCGAGCTCGACCGGCTCGCCCCGATCGTCAAGGCCGAGTTCGTGACGATCTTCGACCAGGCGCCCTACATCGAGCAGTCGATCCACGACCTCTCCGTCGAGGGCGGGCTGGGCCTGCTCTTCGCCGTGCTCGTGATCCTCGCGTTCCTGCGCTCGTGGCGCTCGACGGTCATCGCTGCCGTGTCGATCCCGCTGTCGCTGCTGATCACGCTCGTGGGCCTGTGGTGGAGCGGCAACACCCTCAACATCCTGACCCTCGGCGCGCTCACGATCGCCATCGGACGTGTCGTCGACGACTCCATCGTGGTGATCGAGAACATCTCGAGACGACGCGGCGACGGACCGCTCACCATCGACGGCATCGTCGCGTCGGTGCGCCAGGTCGCCGGTGCCATCACCGCCTCGACGCTCACCACCGTCGCGGTCTTCCTGCCCATCGCCTTCGTCTCCGGAATCGCCGGGCAGCTGTTCCGGCCGTTCGCGGTGACGGTCTCGATCGCCCTTCTCGCCTCTCTCGTCGTCTCGCTCACCATCGTGCCGGTGCTCGCCTCCTGGTTCCTCAACAGGGCTCCGAGGCACCGTGCCGCAGTTGCCGAAGCGGCTCAGCCAGTGTCCGAGGGATCGGCGGACGACGCACCGCTCGCCCACGAGAACGAGGTGCCGTCCGAGCTCGACGAGATCCATACGGCTCCCGACCGCCTGCAGCGCACGTTCATGCCGGCCCTGAACGCGACCCGTCGACACCCGGTCATCACCCTGGTCGCCTCGGCCCTGCTGCTCGTCGCGACGCTGGGTATGACGCCGTTCATCCAGACCGACTTCCTGGGCTCATCGGGTCAGGCGAGCCTGCAGGTCGTGCAGACGCCCCCGAAGGAGGCCACGGCCGACCTGGTCGCCGCCGCGGAGCCGGTCGAGAAGACGCTCGGGAAGATCGCGGAGATCGATGACATCACCACCTCGATCCCGGTCCCCACACCCGGCACCCCGACGTCGATCACCTACGACCTGCGGGTGAAGGACGGAGCCGACGTCGCCGCGGTCGAGTCGAAGGTGCAGAAGGCGCTGGACGGTCTTGCCGACAGCGGCACGATCGAGCTCGCTTCGCAGGACGCCTCCCTCGCAGGTGCCGGTGACGGCATCGCCCTGGCCATCCAGGGCAACGACCCGGCCGCGCTGCGGACCGCGAGCGATCTGCTGGAGAAGCAGCTTGCCGACGCCGACGGGGTGCGCTCCGTGAAGAGCGAGCTCGCGGGCGAGCAGCCGGTGCTGCGCGTGAAGGTCGACGAGCCGCTGGCCGCGCGCCTCGGCTTCGACCGGGCCACGATCGCGAAGGCCGTGCAGGAGGCGCTCTCGGGCACCACCGTCGGCACCCTCATGTACGAGGGTCGGGAGCGCGACATCGTCGTGCGCACGCCGGGCTCGGCAC
>NZ_JAGYWT010000364.1:0-2554 GCF_019279095.1 Microbacterium sp. BF1
CGGTCATCGTGATGATGCCTTTCGAGTGGGATGTGAGAGTTTCCTCGAAGGATCACGCGGTGACCGCACTTCGTCGCGATCGACGAGCCGGCCACCACGGGCTACACCACTTTATGGGGCACTACTTCGCGTCGAGTCGAGCGCTCTTTCGCCATGCGCAGATCATGAATGTGATGGAAGGCAGTACTCGGATCGAGACTGCCAACGGCGACTATATGCTGAGGGCCGGGATGTCGATCGCCCTAGGGGCAGACAGATGGTGCCGGATCAAGCCACAAGGCCGGGTGCGCATCTGGTCGATCTATGCAGATGAGCAGTTTCTTCGCATGCAGATGTCTTGGTTTCTTCCTCATCGCGAACGTGTTCACAGTGGGCTGCACCCCTGCGAATGGGATGGTACGGCAATAGTGTTGACTCCGGGGACTGCCGCCCTACGCAAGGTCGAGCCGCTGTGGCGTCAGATGAGCATCCTGAATGATGGTACCCATGCGCCAGAAGTAGCTGCGATCCACACCATTGAGCTGTTCGCTCGCTGGGTTTCCGGTGTTCTTCCTGTCTTCCTGGACGCTAGCATGTCACCGCAACCCATTCGCCCGTTGTGGCGGCCGATCACTGGACGGCTGACCCGGCCACCCTCAGCTGGCCATGTCACCAAAGCGATTGACCTTCTGCGCGCTCGACTGGCGGAACCTTGGACTGTGAACTCTCTGGCAAACGAGGTCGCTGTGTCGCGCACCCATCTCACGCGTCTCTTTACGGCACACGCCGGCGCGCCTCCGATGCGGTTTCTTGCTGAGATTCGACTAACGGAGTTCACACGCTTAATCGAAGAAACAGATGTGCCTATAAGCGCGGCCGCCCGGCAAGTGGGGTGGGTGGATTCTCGCATCGCCTCCGCTCGATTCCGACGTCGATTCGGCGTATCCCCATCCGAGTTTCGGGAGACACCTCACCCGGCCGCGACCTAGGGACGTCCTGCGGGCAGCTCCAGCCGACGCACCTCCGCGCAGCGTGGCGTGATGCGTCATTCGTGCCCCGTCATGCGCGATGTGTACCGCAGTCGTGACAACTGCTGGACAGTCTGCCTCGACGTAGGTAGTCCGGAATAGACACGTCGGGTTCTTCAAGATGCCTGACGGTCACAGTCTCGATTCCTTGTCCGTCTCGTCTTCCTGATCCTCCCGACGCACCTCACGGTCGTAGGGCCACCCAGCGAGGGGTGGTCTCCGGATGGGAGGGAGGTCTGGCGATGGTGAAGGTAGGCGACGCTCGCGGGGCGCACGATCTGATCGAGCGGCGGGCCTCATCGGTCGCTGCGGTCTTCTCCCGGCTCGGCGGGGACGTGCCGCTACCGCTGGTCGCGCACGAGCTAGCCCGACACGGCGTGCCGGTGTTCCCGTGCGCGCCCGGCGGGAAGCGCCCGATTCCCGATCGAGGTTTCCACGAGGCAACCAACGATGCGAGACAGGTGGAGGCGTGGTGGCGGCATCGGCCTCATGCGAATCTCGCCATCCCGACTGGCGCAGCCTCGGGTGTCGTCGTCGTCGACGTCGATGTACACAAGGTCAACGGGTATCCCGCATTCAGACGCGCTACACGCGCCGGGCTGCTGCCGGAGCCGTTGGCGGTCGTTACCACGCCGACCGGCGGCAGGCATCTGTACTACCCAACGGACGCCGAACGTGAGCAGCGATCGTGGCAGGCGGGCCGGGCGGGTATCGACTTTCGGGGCGACGGCGGCTACATCATCGTGCCGCCCTCGCAGCGCCCCATCGACGGTCGCCGGGTGCCGTATCGGGTCGAGAGCATGGCGACGCGCCCTGTCGCGCTACTAGACGCGCAGCAGTTGCGTGACTTCCTCGACCCGCGCCCGAAATACGCGCCCGCGCCGGAACCGCCGGGCGGCTGGCCGCTGGACGTTGCCCGGCTCGCCTCGCAGGTAGCTCGCAAACCCGAGGGCGAACGCAACCTCGGGTTGTTCAAGGCCGCGTGCCGCATGGCTGAGCACGGACACTCACCCCGCGACGCGCTCAACGCGCTCGGCCCAGCAGCGGGCCAGTCCGGGCTGGGAGAGCACGAGATCACCCGGACAGTCGGCTCGGCGTATCGCCACGTCAGCACCTACGGGCCGCGCCGTCGCGCCCCGGTACGTCAGACGGGTTCCGGGTTCGCCCACACCGAGCCGCCTGTCTCGGTGAGTGGTCGGAGGCTGTGATGAGCGTGCGGCAACCGGCATGGGGTTGGGCGGTGGTGACCGCCGCGACCGGCACCGTGCTGATCGGTATCGGCGCGTTCTGGCTCTCGTTCATGGCGCTGGCCGATCTCGCGGCCCGGTCGGGTATCGCGCCGGGGCAGGCGTGGATCTGGCCCTTGCTCGTGGACGGCCTGATCGTAGTCTCCACCATCGCGGTTGTCGCACTCGATGGTCGCCGGGGTGCCTGGTATCCGTGGGCGTTGCTGATCTGCGGAGCACTCGTGTCGGTTGCTGCAAACGCGCTGCACGCGATCGTCGCCGCCGACGCCAGCGTGCCCGCCATGCTCGCCGCAACGGTCG